>NZ_JALIHH010000173.1:0-8218 GCF_022869435.1 Aeromonas sp. LsrichE-8G | reverse complement strand
GCCGCGGTGGTGACTAGGCTGTGGGTCAGGCCACTCTTGGCATCGACACCAATGTGGGCCTTCATGCCAAAGTGCCACTGATTGCCTTTCTTGGTCTGATGCATCTCCGGATCGCGTTGCTGCTCTTTGTTCTTGGTCGAGCTGGGTGCCTCAATGATGGTGGCATCGACCAAGGTGCCTTGAGTCATCATGACGCCTGCTTCGGCCAGCCAGCGATTGATGGTCTTGAACAATTGGCGGGCCAGTTGATGCTGCTCCAGCAGGTGGCGGAAATTCATGATGGTGGTGCGGTCCGGCAAGGCGCTATCCAGGGATAACCGGGCAAACAGACGCATGGAGGCGATTTCGTACAGAGCATCTTCCATCGCGCCATCGCTCAGGTTGTACCAATGCTGCATGCAGTGAATGCGTAGCATGGTTTCCAGCGGATAAGGTCGCCGGCCATTACCAGCCTTGGGGTAAAACGGCTCGATGACTTCCACCATGTTTTGCCATGGCAGAATCTGCTCCATGCGGGACAAGAAAATCTCTTTTCTGGTCTGACGGCGCCTACTGCTGAATTCACTGTCGGCGAAGGTAATTTGATGACTCATGATGAACCCTGTTCCATGGCTCCAGATGACAAACATGATCTCATATCAGGGACTTGTTCGCACCTTCCCTAAATAACTGATCCCAATAGTGCTACACCTTCGCTGTACCATAGCCATTCCCCGGGAAAGGAGACACGGTATCCATGAAGTGTTTCACTCGGGCCAGCAGGCTGGCCATTCCTCTGCATTGATGATTGCGCGTGATGGTTTCATGTAACTTGTGCCACAGCCGTTCGATGTGATTAACCCAAGGGCTGTAAACTGGCTGGAACACCAGGCAGAACTTGGGGTTCTTCTTCAACCATCGCTCGGTCTGTTTGCTTTTGTGAATGATGTAGTTATCGAGGATCAGTGTGATGGTTTTGGCTCGTCGGTAGTGGCGACGCAGCTTTTCCAGCATGGCGATAAACAGCGATGAGTTTTTCTTTATCCCGCTGACGTAAAGTACTCTTCCATTGCCTGCATGGAGAACGCCTGCCAGGTAATGTTTGGCGTTCTTTCCAGGTGTGACAACCCGCTTTTGCTGCGCTCTGAACATCCAGTCGGCCCCTAATTTGGGATTAAGGTCTATATCGACTTCATCCTCATAAAACACCGGATTATCTGCATCACAGCGGGCCAGTGCCGCGTCGATATTAGCCATTTTCTCCTGATAGGCAGGGTCTTTTATCCGCAAGGTCGGCACGGGCCTTCGCCAGACAATGCCCATACGCGGTAACCATCGGCGGAGCGTGGAGGCTGCCATATTGAGCCCCATTAACGATTGATTTTGATAGCCAATAGTTCGGTACACCAACGGCTGCGCTGATAACCAAAATCTTGCGGAGAAAACTGCATGAGCAGCACCAGTAAGGTGACAATCTTGGCGACAGGTAAGATCGGGGCACGGCCAGCCGGTAAGGCTTCTAACGCCCCCACACCTTCATCCCGATACCACCGAAGCCAACGGCCGATGGTCGAGCGAGCAGCGCCGGTAAGGTGATGAACATCAGTGATCGTGCGTCCTTCATGTAACAGCAAGATGGCCATCAAGCGACGAGCATGCCCTTTATCACGCGTGGCATGGATGATTTTGTGAATGCGGCGCCGTTGTGGTCGTGGCAGGGGTGGTAGGATAGGCATCAACTCAGTCCTTTTGGTGTGGCTTGTTTTGTTTCGCGCCTAATGAGATCGCACAAACTGGACTGAGTTCCCTTCCTCCTGTGATCTACTATTCGGAACAGCTATTTAGTTATTAGCACACAAAATGATTGACTTATGCCGCGGGGAAAACTAACAAGTTGTCATTCCGACATAGGACGAGCGACTGACTGACGATTTATTAGAAGTGGTGTATATATACGAGAGTGCTCGGGTGAAGACTCCCCACGAATCAAGGCAAGTGATAACCTTGTGGCCTGAGCTGCCATCAACTCAATAGGGTAACGCATAGTCGTTAGTTTAGGACGCAAATATCGAGCATAGATAATGTCATCAAAGCCTATCACGGACACTTCTTCCGGAACTTTGACTCCATTATCAGCCAGTACAGAGAGGGCGCCTGCCGCCATAGCATCATTGTAGGTTACTATAGCTGTAAGCTTTGCTCCTTTGGCGAGTAGGTTCAGCGTCGCCTGCTCCCCCCCTTCTTCATTTGGTTGGGCAAATTCAATCAACTCATCACTTGGAGCAATCCCTGCGCATATCAATGCATCCCGATAACCATTCAAGCGTGACTCTGCATCCTCGATAGGTCGATTTGAACCCAGATAAGCAATTTTGACATGTCCCTGCGCCAATACATGCCGAGTGGCTAACGTGGTTCCTTGCTGGTTATTCAATGCGATACAACGCACCTGAAGAGCTGGAATGTAACGATTAATCAATACCAAACCAGGAATGCGCTCAGCATATTGCAGCAATTCGTCATCAGATAATGCCTTGCTATGTACAACAAGCCCTTCACAACGGCGAGCAATCAACAACTCTATTGCTTCCCGTTCAGCGTCTGCTGTATGTCGTCCATTTCCCATCAACAAATGCAGCCCCTGCTCCGTAGTAACAGTGCCTACACCTTTCACCAATGCCCCAAAGAAGGGATCCGCCACGTCCCCAACAACAACACCAAAGGTATCACAACACTGGTTAGCTAGGGCCCTGGCATTTGCATTAGGAGTGTAACCAAGCTCAGTTATTGCTCTCTGCACTGCGACCCGGGACGCTGCGCTGGCTTTTGGCGAATTGTTCATCACTCGTGAGACCGTTGCCACCGATACATTGGCTAACCGAGCGACGTCCTTGATGGTACTCATACTGTTTTCACTCATTTTCACATTATAGTTAAACACTATTATACCCTTGAAAGTAATTGAAAAAAATAGAGAAAAATGATCTTGCAATGTAGTCTCACACTAAATTAGTGTAACCGCTTACACTGATTTGTAGATGAGCTCACAGTTTACGTCGAGGCCTCTCGTTTAGACTGTTACCAATGTTTTTATATGGAGAGCAAGATGAATGTTCTAGTCACCGGCGGTTGCGGATATATCGGCAGCCACACCTGTCTGGCCCTGCAAGCGGCAGGCATGAATCCCGTGGTGGTCGACAACCTCGGCAACAGCAAGCGCAGCGTGCTGGCCCGAGTCGCCGCCATCAGCGGCCAGCAACCCCAGTTCTATCAAGGGGATATTCGCGATGCCGCCCTGCTGGAGCGGATCTTCGCCGAGCAACAGATCGATGCAGTGATCCACTTTGCCGCCCTCAAAGCGGTCGGTGAATCGACCCGCATTCCACTGGATTACTACGAAAACAACCTCGGCGGCACCCTCACCCTGCTGCAGGCGATGAAGCGGGCCAATGTGCACAATCTGGTGTTCAGCTCCTCGGCCACCGTCTACGGCGATCCCGCTAGCCTGCCGATCCGCGAGGATTTCCCTCGCTGCGCCACCAACCCCTACGGGCGATCCAAGCTGCTCATCGAGGAGATCCTCGAAGATCTGCAGCTGGCCGAGCCCCACTGGAGCATGACCCTGCTGCGCTACTTCAATCCGGTCGGCGCCCACGACTCGGGCACTATGGGTGAAGACCCGCAAGGGATCCCCAACAATCTGATGCCCTATATCACCCAGGTGGCCATCGGCCGTCGCGACTGCCTGTCGGTCTTTGGAAACGATTACCCCACGCCGGACGGCACCGGCGTGCGCGACTACATCCACGTGATGGATCTCGCCGAGGGGCACGTCAAGGCACTGCAACACTGCGCCGGCAAGGGTGGTGTACACACCTACAACCTGGGCACCGGCCAGGGCCAGAGTGTGTTGCAGCTGGTCACCGCTTTCTCTGCCGCCTGTGGCAAGCCGCTGCCATTTCGCATCGAACCGCGCCGCCCGGGCGATATCTCCGCCTGCTGGGCCGATCCGGCCAAGGCGCAGCGTGAGCTGGGCTGGCAGGCGACCCGGGACATAGACGCTATGTGCGCCGACAGCTGGCGCTGGCAATCCGCCAATCCGAACGGTTACGAAGAGTAGGTCTGCCTGCTCCCCGGTAATAAACGACTTTATTTTTCAATACATTATTCAGGAGAGATGATGTTCAACCCCGTCGATCATCCCCATCGCCGCTTCAACCCGCTGACCGGCCAGTATGTGCTGGTCTCCCCCCACCGGGCCAAACGCCCCTGGCAGGGACAGGTGGAGAAGGTGAGTCAGGCCCCCAAGCAAGCCCACGATCCCGACTGCTTCCTCTGCGCGGGCAACACCCGGGTCACTGGCGACATCAACCCCGACTACAAGAGCACTTTTGTCTTTACCAACGACTTCGCCGCCCTGATGCAGGATACCCCGGCCGCCGATAGCGCCAGCGCTCCCCTGCTGAAGCTGGAAGCCGCCCGCGGCACCAGCCGGGTCATCTGCTTCTCGCCGGACCACGGCAAGACCCTGCCCGAGCTGCCGCTGCCCGCCATCGAGGGGGTGATCACCACCTGGATGGATCAGGTCGCCGAGCTGTCGGCCCAGTGGCAGTGGGTGCAGGTCTTTGAAAACAAAGGGGGCAGTCATGGGCTGCTCCAACCCTCACCCCCACGGCCAGATCTGGGGCAGCGACTTCCTGCCCAACGAGATCGCCCGCGAAGAGCAGCACCAGCGTGACTGGCTGGCCGAGCATGGCCGCCCCATGCTGCTGGAGTATGTGGAGCGGGAGTTGGCGGATCGCTCGCGCATCGTGGTGGAGACCGAGCACTGGCTCGCCGTGGTTCCCTTCTGGGCCGCCTGGCCGTTCGAAACCCTGCTGCTGCCCAAGGCGCACGTCCCCTCCATGCTCAACCTGACCAAGGCCCAGCAACAGGATCTGGCAGTGGCGCTCAAGGAGCTCACCAGCCGCTACGATAATCTGTTCGAGTGCAGCTTCCCCTACTCCATGGGCTGGCACTTTGCACCGCCCAAATCGGATTGCCCCGAGGCGTGGCAACTGCATGCCCACTTCTATCCGCCACTGCTGCGTTCCGCCACCGTGCGCAAATTCATGGTCGGCTTCGAGATGCTGGCCGAAACCCAGCGCGACCTTACCCCCGAGCAGGCTGCCGAGCGGCTGCGCGCTCTGAGCCCCATTCACTACACCCAGACCAGCCACACCAATGAGGAGGCCCTATGACCCCCAACCAACGTGTCAGCACCGTTTTTGCCGAGCAATTTGCCAAAGCGCCCGATCTGCTGGTGCGCGCCCCCGGCCGCGTCAACCTCATCGGTGAACATACCGACTACAACGACGGCTTCGTGCTGCCCTGCGCCATCGACTACGAGACCTGCGTTGCCATCGGCCTGCGCGATGACCGGCAAGTACAGGTGATCGCCGCCGACTACGACAATCAGCGCGACCAGTTCGACCTCGACCAGCCCATCGAGCACCACCCCAGCCAGCGCTGGAGCGACTACATCCGCGGCGTGGTGAAATATCTGCAGGAGCGCGGCTATACCCTGCGCGGCCTCGATCTGGTGGTCTCCGGCAACGTGCCGCAGGGGGCGGGACTCTCCTCCTCCGCCTCGCTGGAAGTGGCGATCGGTCAGGCCTTCAAAGAGGCGCTGGGGCTCGACATCAGTCAGGCCGAGATCGCCCTCAATGGCCAGCAGGCGGAGAACAAGTTCGTCGGCTGCAACTGCGGCATCATGGATCAGATGATCTCCGCCAGCGGCAAAACCGATCATTCCCTGCTGCTCGACTGCCGCTCGCTGGAGACTCGCCTCATCCCCATGCCGGCGGATCTGGCGGTGCTGATCGTCAACTCCAATGTGCGCCGCGGTCTGGTGGACAGCGAATACAACACCCGTCGCCAGCAGTGCGAAGAGGCCGCCCGTCACTACGGGGTCAAGGCGCTGCGCGACCTCGATCTGGCCGGACTGGAAGCGGGCAAAGCCGGGCTGGATGAGGCCTGCTATCGCCGTGCCCGCCACATCGTCGGTGAAAACGCCCGCACCCTGGCGGCCGCCGATGCGCTGGCGAGCCACGATCTGACCCGCCTCGGCGAGCTGATGGCCGAGTCGCACGCCGCCATGCGCGATGACTTCGAGATCACAGTGCCCGCCATCGACGGTCTGGTGGAGATCATCAAGGCCAGGATCGGCACAGATGGCGGCGTGCGGATGACCGGCGGCGGCTTCGGCGGCTGCGTGGTCGCCCTGCTGCGCCCGGAGAAAGTGGCCGAGGTGATCGCAGCAGTCGAAGCCGAGTATCCGACAGTCTCTGGCTTAAAGGCTGATTGTTATGTTTGTCGGTCAACTGATGGTGCTTGTAGAAATTAAATAAAACTAGGAACTCAAAAATGAAAAAGACCAAAATTGTCTGCACCATCGGTCCGAAGACCGAATCCAAAGAAATGCTGGCCAAAATGCTGGACGCCGGCATGAACGTCATGCGCCTGAACTTCTCCCACGGTGACTACGCCGAGCACGGCAGCCGCATCAGCAACCTGCGCGCTGTAATGGCCGAGACCGGCAAGCACGCAGCTATCCTGCTGGACACCAAGGGTCCGGAAATCCGTACCATGAAGCTGGAAGGCGGCAACGACGTCGCGCTGGTCGCTGGCCAGACTTTCATCTTCACCACCGACCAGACCGTGGTTGGCAACAAAGACAAAGTGGCGGTGACCTATGCAGGTTTCGCCAACGATCTGCGCGTCGGCAACCGCATCCTGGTTGATGACGGCCTGATCGGTCTGGACGTCATCGAAATCACCGAGCGCGAAGTTATCTGTAAAGTGCTGAACAACGGTGACCTGGGCGAGAACAAAGGCGTTAACCTGCCGGGCGTCTCCATCAAGCTGCCGGCCCTGGCCGAGAAAGACAAGCGCGACCTGATCTTCGGTTGCGAGCAAGGCGTTGATTTCGTTGCTGCTTCTTTCATCCGTAAGAAAGAAGACGTTCTGGAAATCCGTGAGCACCTGAAAGCCCACGGTGGCGAGAACATCCAGATCATCTCCAAGATCGAAAACCAGGAAGGTCTGGACAACTTCGACGAGATCCTGGCTGTTTCCGACGGCATCATGGTTGCTCGTGGCGACATGGGTGTAGAGATCCCGGTTGAAGAAGTTATCTTCGCCCAGAAGATGATCATCGCCAAGTGCAACAAAGCCCGCAAAGTGGTTATCACTGCCACCCAGATGCTGGACTCCATGATCAAGAACCCGCGTCCGACCCGCGCCGAAGCTGGTGACGTGGCCAACGCCATCCTGGACGGTACCGACGCAGTGATGCTGTCCGGTGAATCCGCCAAGGGTAAGTACCCGCTGGAAGCCGTGACCATCATGGCCACCATCTGCGAGCGTACCGATGCCGTGATGCCGTCCAACCTGTCTGCTGCCAACGACAGCAACAAGCTGCGCATCACCGAAGCCGTATGTAAAGGCGCCGTAGAGACCTCCGAGAAGCTGGACGCCCCGCTGATCGTGGTTGCTACCGAAGGCGGCAAGTCTGCCAAGGCCATTCGCAAGTACTTCCCGAAAGCCTGGATCCTGGCGATCACCACCAACAAGAAAACTGCTGCCCAGCTGGTGCTGACCAAGGGTGTGGTTGCTCACGTGGTTGACAGCATCGCCTCTACCGACGATTTCTATCGCATCGGTAAAGAAGCCGCGCTGGAAATCGGCATGGGTCTGAAAGGTGACGTGGTTGTGATGGTCTCCGGTGCTCTGGTACCGAGCGGCACCACCAACACCGCTTCTGTTCACGTTCTGTAACGATTGCCTAGCAAACTTTAGGCTACTGGCGTCATCGCTTTTGCGTGCGATGACCGGACATCAAGCCACACGGGAAGAAGGTATCGTTGAGGTTGACGAGACCTTCTTCCTTGACTCTTTAGAGGGACAACGGGGACTATCACATTCGGCACAACATCGTGGTGGTCAAGGTCGAACTCATGGAACCGGGCGGGTTGCATCACATTAATGGTGGTCCTTGGCGCTTGCAAGCCACCACGCAGATTTACTGTTGAAAACGCTGAATGCCAAGACGTTGATCATGTACAGGATCTTTAGCTACAACCAATTGAAATAGATAGAAAAAAGGCTTCGTTTGTGATCTGATTTAATCGCAAAAAAAAACCGACACACCCGAAGCCATGACTATTATCAATGCAACCCAGTACCTCAAGCAACTTCT
>NZ_JALIHH010000172.1:0-845 GCF_022869435.1 Aeromonas sp. LsrichE-8G | reverse complement strand
GCGACCAAACCAAGGTGATCGAGGTTACGGATCGAGATAGCGGGTGCGGCCATGATGATCTACCTGCAAAAGAGAGTAATAGATCAGAACGGCCGATCGCCGTCAAGCACTGAAAATAGCAAAATCAGGTGCGGAATGACGGATAAATAGCTGCGCAGCAAGAAATAGTCCGCAATGAGAAGCTGATAAGCTATTTGAGGAGAATCAAATCCTGATGGAAACTGATTGTGATAGACATGATAAAGCAGATAGTTCTGTTGAATATGGGGGCGTTGCGTCAAAAATGGCACTACCTTCTGGTGCCAGCTTTTATGTATCAGCAGCAGCTTGTCCTCATTAAACTCCCCCTCTAACACCTGATTTATTTTATTCAGGCAACGGAGCATCACAGCCCTTCCACGACGTTGCTGGTTTTGTACTAACAAATGCGTCAGGGTACGCAAGGCCCACCACTGCACTTTACCAATAAAAGGAATTTGAGAAAACGCCGCGCTCAACTGGCCATCATTGATCATGGGAATTAATTGCTCGATAAATGCCTGGTTTGAGCCCTTGCTTTCATCCCTGTGCACCAACATACCGATCAGCCATAGTTTATCTTCTATCGTCATACCGTCGGCAAGCAGTAAATCGATACTCAATGAATGCAGTGTATCAATGGTGCTGGGCACGGGAGAGGGCCTGACCTGCCCCTTGAATCAGGGCGGGAGCACACTTTGTTGATATTTTAACCAAAGAATAACTGAGCCCGATAGTCGTCATTCCAGCCGGCTCTTTTTAGCTTGTTTCTCTGACTTCGAGCACCACAATTGCTCTGTTTTACGATATTCAATACGAACCGCCGG
>NZ_JALIHH010000171.1:0-3948 GCF_022869435.1 Aeromonas sp. LsrichE-8G | reverse complement strand
CTACCCGATGCACACGAGTGTGCTGGAAGGGGTGAACAACAAGATCAAAGTGATAAAGCGTATGGCATATGGATTTAGGGACTCAGAATACTTTTTTCTGAAAATCAAGGCGGCCTTCCCCGGAAAGCCGCGATGAACCTTTTTTTTCGCTATGCCGCGTCCTGCGGGTCAGCCCTCGCCGGATGAGTCATGAGTCTCTTTTGTTACCCTTCAATTTCCTCAGTGGAAAATGCTGAAAAACATGCCCGTTTGCTCCCCATGCAGCAGGTAATAAATTGTCCACAGGAGCGTCATCCCCTCTCTGCTCAACAGCATATTTCACTCATTGACAGCGGGCCTTGCAGCGTAAAATAGAGGTGTTTTCCCCAGCCCCCCCCTCGCATCCCTATCTTCATCGAAGAGACCAGCACTTAACTGGCTGTTAATCCGCTTTGGCGCTTCTTTCTTGATACAGGATCCGGCACAATATCGGCCTCACTTTTATCCTCGGTTTTTCCGGGCATGACCATAGATTTCGTGACACTGCTACATCAAAGCGACTCCCTGCTGCTGTTCGTGGTACTAGCCTTCGGGCTGCTGCTGGGCAAGGTACGCATCGGCAACTTCCAGATAGGCAACACCATAGGCGTGCTCTTCACCGCCCTGCTGTTTGGCCAGATGGGATTCCAGTTTTCCACCTCCACTGAAAACGTCGGCTTCATGCTGTTCATCTTCTGTGTGGGAATTGAAGCGGGGCCGCACTTTTTCAGCGTCTTCCTTCGCGACGGCATCCACTACATCACCCTGACCCTGGTGATCCTGCTGTCGGCCCTGCTGCTGACCGTGGGGCTCGCCAAGTTCTTTAATCTGGGGCCCGGCATGGCCGCCGGCATTCTGGCAGGTTCCCTCACCTCCACGCCGGCCCTGGTGGGGGCGCAGGACGCCCTGCGAAGCGGATTGCTCAACCTGCCCCACCAGACCGACATGCAGTCGGTGCTGGACAACATGGGCATCGGCTACGCCCTGACCTACCTGGTGGGGCTGGTGGGGCTGATGCTGGTGGTGCGCTACCTCCCCTCCCTGGCCAGGCTGGATCTCAATACCGAAGCGCAGAAGATTGCGCGCGAGCGGGGGCTGTCCGACAGCGAGAGCCGCAAGACCTATCTGCCCATCATCCGCGCCTATCGGGTCGGCCCAGAGCTCGCCGCCTGGATCGGGGGGCGTACCCTGCGGGAGACCGGCATCTATCCCCACACCGGCTGCTATGTGGAGCGCATTCGCCGCAACGGCATCCTGGCGAGCCCCGACGGTGATGCCGTCATTCAGGAAGGGGACGAGATAGCTCTGGTGGGCTACCCCGAGAGCCACGAGAAGCTCGACGTCAACTACCGCAACGGCAAAGAGGTGTTCGATCGCAACCTGCTTGACCTCCAGATCGTCACCGAAGAGATCGTGGTGAAGAACGATGCCGTGGTGGGTCGCCACCTGGTGGAGCTCAACCTCACCGAGAAGGGGTGCTTCCTGAACCGGGTGGTGCGCTCCCAGATCGAGATGCCGTTCGATCGCAATATCATGCTGCAAAAGGGTGACGTGCTGCAGATCAGCGGCGAGAAGCAGCGGGTCAAGCTGCTGGCCAACAAGATCGGCTTCATCAGCATCCACAGCCAGACCACGGATCTGGTGGCCTTTGCCACCTTCTTCGTGCTGGGGCTGCTCATCGGCTCCGTCTCCCTGGTGTTCGGCCAGATAGAGTTCGGCCTCGGCAATGCCGTCGGCCTGCTGCTGGCGGGGATCCTGATGGGCTACCTGCGGGCCAACCACCCCACGGTGGGCTATGTGCCGCCGGGGGCCCTGCGCCTTGCCAAGGATCTCGGGCTCGCTGTCTTCATGGTGAGTACCGGCCTCAAGGCGGGGGGCGGCATCCTTGATCACCTGAGCGAAGTGGGGATGGTGGTGCTCTTCTCCGGCATGCTGGTGACCACCTTGCCGGTGCTGGTAGGCTACCTGTTCGGTGTCTGGGTGCTCAAAATGAACCCAGCCCTGCTGCTCGGCGCCATCACGGGCGCACGTACCTGCGCCCCGGCCATGGACGTGGTGAACGAAGCGGCCAACAGCTCCATCCCGGCGCTCGGCTATGCCGGCACCTATGCGGTGGCCAACGTCATGCTGACCCTGGCGGGCTCCTTCATCATCGGCTTCTGGTTCTAGCCAAACGGGCCCGCAACACGCAGAAAAAGAGGAGCCTCGGGGCTCCTTTTTTCATGGGCGGGCACTCCTGGATGGAATAGTGGAAATCGTGCTATGGGGCCATCTCTATCAAACCCAATAAGCTAAATCACCCACAAGGCGCCACTTACACTCAATAAAACGAGCGAGGTGTAAGTGATGAAACGCGCATGGATGGTCGTGATCTGGTGGTTCTGCTCCCTGACGCCAGCCTGGGGGGCCGAATCCGGCAAGCAGGTGGCCCCCGAGGCAGAGACGGAGAAAAGCGCCCTGAGCTTTGAGGGGGACGAGCTTGCCAGACCCAGGCTGGGAGATCTCGACGTCATGCTGGAGCAGCGCACCATCCGAGTGCTCACCACCTACAACAAGACGGGGTTCTTCATCACCAAGGGCGTGCAGCGGGGCGTCACCTACGATGCCTTCATGTAGGTGGAAAAGCGTCTCAACGAACAGTTGCGCAAGCAAAAGGCGATCAAGCGCCACCTCAAGGTGCACTTCGTCTTCATTCCCGTGGCCCGGGAAGCGCTGCTGAGCTCCCTCATCGAGGGCAAAGGCGACATCGCCGCCGCCAATCTCACCATCACGGACAAGCGCAAGAAGCAGGGTATCGCCTTCACCGATCCCCTGCTTGAAAACGTGCGGGAGCTGCTCGTCTCCGGCCCCCTCTCCCCCAAGGTGGAAAGCGCCGCCGATCTCGGGGGCCAGCGCGTCTTCGTGCGCCCCTCCTCCAGCTACTACGAGTAGCCTCATGGCCTACAACCAGGCCCGCAAGTCGGCGGGAGAGCCCCTCATCGACCTCCAACCCGCCTCGGAGGTACTCGAAGATGAAGATCTGGTGGAGATGGTGAACGCAGGCCTGCTCCCCTTCATCGTCATGGACGAGCACAAGGCCCGCTTCTGGCAAAAGATTTTCCCCGGAATCACCATTCACGACGCCCCCGTGTTCCGGGAAGGGGGCGTCATCGCCTGGGCGGTGCGCAAGGAGAGCCCCCAGTTGCTCGCCATGCTCAACGAGCAGATCAAGGCGCTGCGCGGCAAGGCGACGGGGGATGAGATCCTGGCCCGTTATCTCAAGCAGAACAAGTTCGTCAAAAGCGCCGCCGCCGAGGCGGAGCGCAAGAAATTCCTGCAGGTGGTCGAGCTGTTCCGTGAATATGGCGAACGCTATGACATGGACTGGCTGCTGATGGCGGCCCAGGGCTACCAGGAGTCCGCCCTCAACCATCATGCCCGTAGCCATGTGGGCGCCATCGGCATCATGCAGATCATGCCCGCCACCGGCAAGGGGCTGAAGGTCGGCGACATCCGCCAGCTCGAGCCCAATATTCACAGGGGCGTCAAATACATGCGCTGGATGATCGATCACTACTATGCGGACGAGCCCATGACCGCCCTCGACAAGGCCCTCTTCTCGTTCGCCTCCTACAATGCCGGCCCCGCCCGGGTAGCCAGGCTCCGTGCCGAGGCCAGGAAACGGGGGCTGGATCCCAACGTCTGGTTCCACAATGTCGAGTACGTGGCGGCAGAGAAAATCGGCCCCGAGACGGTCACCTATGTGGGCAACATCTACAAGTACTACATCGCCTACAAGCTGGTGTTGACATCCTCCCCCACCTTAGCGCTTCGCGTCACAGGAGGGGGATTCCCATTACTGGGTGATAGCTGCTCGCGCAGTACCGGGTTCCTGCTTCATCGGGCGGCCTGATTGCACCGCGCCTCCACAGGCTAAAACGGCGTGTCCCG
>NZ_JALIHH010000170.1:0-643 GCF_022869435.1 Aeromonas sp. LsrichE-8G | reverse complement strand
AAAGCCTACAAGTTCCGACTCGAACCGACCGCCCAACAAGCGCAACGCCTGCGCCAGTTGGGCGGTTGTGCTCGTTATGTCTGGAATCACGGGCTGGCAGAGACAAAGCGCATTCTGGATGCTGGCGAAAAACTACCTTCTGCCTTCCTGATTACCCATGATTAGCAGTCAGTTACCACGAACTATACTGATCTTACGTACAGTTATCGAGGTGCGAGATCATGGCCAAAAGCAAAGTCCAATTCCAGAAAGGCTACAGCCTGTTTGATTTTTTCAAGGACTATGGCACTGAAGCGCAGTGCGAAAACGCGCTGCTTGCTTGGCGTTTTCCGAACGGTTTCATCTGTCCTGAGTGCGCCAACAAGACCTGCTGTCGCCTGAAGAGTCGGCCACGCGTGCTGCAATGCAATAACTGCCGTCACCAGATGTCATTGACTGGAAACACGATTTTTGCAAACACCAAACTCCCACTGACCAAGTGGTTTCTGGCGATGCAGCTGCTGTCACAGACCAAAACTGGCTTGTCAGCGATGGAGCTAAAGCGCCAGTTGGACGTCAAATATGACACCGCCTGGATGCTCAAGCACAAGCTGCTGCAAGCCATGAAAGAGTCCGATGACAAGCAGCCCATCAGCGGCATCAT
>NZ_JALIHH010000169.1:0-534 GCF_022869435.1 Aeromonas sp. LsrichE-8G | reverse complement strand
GCTTTGTCTCTGCCAGCCCGTGATTCCAGACATAACGAGCACAACCGCCCAACTGGCGCAGGCGTTGCGCTTGTTGGGCGGTCGGTTCGAGTCGGAACTTGTAGGCTTTCAGAATTTGCATTTATCGCTCAGTGTGTAGCATTATTGCCATATCTATTAAGCCCGATTGAGTGACAGAATGCAATTCACTAAAATTAATAAATCACGCCATGCGGCCTACGTTTTGCACGTACACTTGGTGTTTATCACCAAGTATCGAAAGCCGATATTGGGGGAACTGCATCACACCTCCTTCGGTCAGTGTGCGGCAGAGGTTTGCAGAGATTTTGGTGCGGAACTGAAAGAGTGTGACGGAGAGGCTGATCATGTTCACATGCTGATAGAGTACGGCCCAACAGTGCAGCTATCGGTACTGGTGAACTCGTTAAAGGCGGTCACATCAAGGCGACTGCGTAATGAATTTCTGGACTTGAGAGGTGCTTACAGCAAACCCGTACTCTGGTCACGCTCTTACTTTGCGGGCTCTTGCGGCGG
>NZ_JALIHH010000168.1:0-7501 GCF_022869435.1 Aeromonas sp. LsrichE-8G | reverse complement strand
GTATAACCTGGCCAGAAGGAGGCAATATCAATATGATGCACGGCGACAGCAGGGTGATGGTGGTGGTGTGTTTGGAGACAGCCAGTTTACCAGCACCCTGTCTGTCAACTTCCACTTCCCCAAGATCCCGCGAAGAACCAAAAAAAATCCCCCACAGGCAGCACCGCGAGTCGATTCATCCCATTTAGGGGGGAAGGGAAAAACAGCAGAAAATGGGGAAGAGCGGGGGCAGCCATCGCAAACCGGGGACAATGGCTGCCAGCCCAGATGAACCGTGGCTTTGGTCAAGTTACCCACAGAAACTGTGGATAACCCTGTTTATGAAACTTGGCGATCAGGCTGAAAGCCGCGCCAATACTGGGCTGCAAGGACTGTTCAAAAAATACCTGCAATAAATTGTTTCTATAAAAATCAAATAGTTATACGCAGCAGAACAAAACGCTGCTGGTCAGTAACGGGAGATCAAAAGGGAGTCAGGCCGCAGGGGAGGGCTTGTGCATTAAAATTGGAAGAGGAAAGCACTAAAGTGGATAACTTGCACCGAGATGGTGAGGAATTGGCTCCCCCGACTGGACTTGAACCAGTGACATACGGATTAACAGTCCGCCGTTCTACCGACTGAACTACGGGGGAACATCAGGCAAGGAGGTGCATCATACAGAGGTCGTATTTCAGGGTCAATAGCCATCAGGGAGGGTGAGCGGATACCCAGCTCCTTCAACTCGGGGTACACTGCTCCCTTGCCGTTTTTTGCCGGGAGTCGTCATGAGCAAGTTATTCCAGTTGGCCAGCCAGTTTCAACCCGCCGGGGATCAGCCGAGGGCCATCGCCCAGCTGCTCGATGGCATCGAGTCGGGACTGGCCCACCAGACCCTGCTCGGGGTGACCGGTTCGGGCAAGACCTTTACCATGGCCAACGTCATCGCGACTCTTAATCGTCCCACCATGATCCTGGCCCCCAACAAGACCCTGGCGGCCCAGCTCTATGGGGAGATGAAGGAGTTCTTCCCCGACAACGCGGTGGAGTATTTCGTCTCTTATTACGATTACTACCAGCCCGAAGCCTATGTGCCGACCACGGACACCTTCATCGAGAAGGATGCCTCCATCAACGATCACATCGAGCAGATGCGGCTGTCAGCCACCAAGGCGCTGCTGGAGCGGCGCGACGTGGTGATCGTCGCCTCGGTATCGGCCATCTATGGTCTGGGGGATCCCCAGGCCTACCTCAGCATGATGCTGCACCTCAAAGTGGGGGACGTGATCAATCAGCGGGATATCCTGCGCCGCCTCGCCGAACTGCAGTACACCCGCAACGACATGGCCTTCCAGCGCGGCACCTTCCGGGTGCGGGGGGAGGTGATCGACATCTACCCCGCCGAATCGGACAAGCTGGCCCTGCGGGTGGAGCTGTTTGATGAAGAGGTAGAACGCCTCTCCCTGTTCGATCCCTTGACCGGCGCCATCGAGCAGACGGTGGTGCGTTACACCATCTACCCCAAGACCCACTACGCCACCCCGCGGGAGACCATTCTGGGTGCCATCGAGCACATCAAGGAGGAGCTCAAGGGGCGGCGCGAGCAGCTGATGAACCTCAACAAGCTGGTGGAGGAGCAGCGCATCAGCCAACGCACCCAGTTCGACATGGAGATGATGCAGGAGCTGGGTTACTGCTCCGGTATAGAGAACTACAGCCGCTACCTCTCCGGCCGCGCACCGGGTGAGCCGCCGCCCACCCTGTTTGACTACCTGCCGGGGGACGGCCTGCTCATCATCGACGAATCCCACGTCACGGTGCCGCAGATCGGCGCCATGTTCAAAGGGGACAGATCCCGCAAGGAGACCCTGGTGGAGTACGGCTTCCGGCTTCCCTCGGCGCTGGACAACCGGCCCCTCAAGTTCGACGAGTTCGAGGCGCTGATGCCCCAGACGGTGTTCGTCTCGGCGACCCCGGGTCCCTACGAGCTGGAGAAGTCCGGCGGTGACGTGGTGCAACAGGTGGTGCGTCCCACCGGCCTGCTGGACCCCGAGATCGAGGTGCGTCCGGTCACCACCCAGGTGGACGACCTGCTCTCCGAGATCCGCAAGCGGGTCGCCGTGGAGGAGCGGGTGCTGGTCACGACACTGACCAAGCGGATGGCGGAGGACTTGACCGAATACCTGGCAGATCACGAGGTACGGGTGCGCTATCTGCACTCGGACATTGATACCGTGGAGCGGGTGGAAATCATCCGCGACCTGCGCCTTGGCAAGTTCGATGTCCTGGTGGGCATCAACCTGCTGCGCGAAGGCCTCGACATGCCGGAAGTCTCCCTGGTGGCCATTCTGGATGCGGATAAAGAGGGCTTCCTGCGCTCCACCCGCTCCCTCATTCAGACCATCGGCCGGGCGGCACGTAACCTCAACGGCAAGGTGATCCTTTACGGCGATACCATCACCAACTCCATGAAGGTGGCGATCGAAGAGACCGAGCGGCGCCGCGCCCTGCAACACGCCCACAACCTGGAACACGGCATCGTGCCGAAGGGGCTCAACAAGGCCATCGGCGATGTGATGGACATGGGGGGCAGCCGCACGGCGGGCAAGGCGGGCAAGGGGAGTCGCAAGGCTGCCGAACCGCAAGGGGAGTACCATGCCCGCTCTGCCAGCGAGATCAGCAAGGAGATCAAGCGGATGGAAGAGCAGATGTTCCAGCATGCGCGGGATCTGGAGTTCGAACAGGCGGCGGCGCTGCGGGATCAGATCCAGCGGCTGCGCGGCGAGCTGATCGAGTCATGAGCACCAGACGCTGGCTCATCTGGCGGCGTTTGCGCCGCCTCTATCAAGGCTTTCGCCACCCAGGCACGCCCTGGTGGGCGAAGGGGCTGGTGATCCTTATTCTGCTCTATGGCATCAGCCCGGTGGACGTTGTCCCCGATGTGGTGCCTCTCCTTGGCTGGCTCGACGACGCTACCTTGTTGCTGCTCCTCTTGTGGGGCTGGGAGAAATGCTTGCCCGGCGAGGTGCTGGCCGCTCTGGACAAGGCCGAGTGAGCAGAAGCCTACGTTCAGGGAGAGGGGAAAAGAAGGGGGGACTGAATGACTCCCTTCATGGGATTCGAAAAAGGGGACCATGGGGAGATTGTGAGCCAGGTCTCATTGGCGTAGACTCCACGCCGTTCACTTCATGGGTACCAAAAAATGGATCTGATCCTCTTTGCCATCGACTTTATTCTGCACGTTGACGTGCATCTGAAAGAGCTGTTCGAGAACTATGGCGTCTGGGTATACGCCATCCTGTTTCTCATCATCTTCTGTGAAACCGGGCTGGTGGTGACTCCCTTCCTGCCGGGGGACTCCCTGTTGTTTGCTGCAGGTGCCCTCACCGTGGGCAGCGTGTTGGACGTGCACACCCTAGCCGCCGTGCTGATCATCGCCGCGGTGCTCGGCAACGTGGTGAACTACACCATAGGCCACTTCTTCGGTGAGCAGCTGTTTCGCAACCCCGATTCCAAAATCTTTCGCCGGGACTATCTGGTCAAGACCCATGCCTTCTATGCCAAGCATGGCGGCAAGACCATCATCATCACCCGCTTCCTGCCCATAGTGCGCACCTTCGCCCCCTTCGTGGCGGGCATGGGGGCCATGACCTATCCCCGCTTCCTGGCGTTCAACCTGGTGGGGGGGCTCTTGTGGGTGCTCTCCTTCGTCTATGCCGGCCACTTCTTTGGCAATCTGCCGGTAGTGCGCCACAACTTTACCCTGCTCATCTTCGGCATCATCGCGGTCTCCTTGTTGCCCATGGTGATCGGCATGGTGAAGGCCAGGAGAAGTGCCAGCAAGGCTACCTCCGAAGGCGCGTGACATCGCCGTGCACGACATGAAAGAAGGGAGCCGATGGCTCCCTTCTTGTTGGTAGGCCGAGTGGCAGGTCGCTGCTGCGCCCTTTGACCCGCTTGTGGCCTGTTACGATGATGCACACCCGCAGGCAGCCACTTCATTGGCAGAACAGGGAGAAGGAGATCCGGCCCTCTGGGCATGGGGTCGTGAGGCGATAAAGAGGAAATAAAAAGGGAGCCATGGGCTCCCTTCTTAGGGTCGAGTGACGAACTAGTTGCAGCAGCGCCCTTTTATCAGGTTGCCAGCAGCCACGATGACGAACACCAGCAGATAGGCGGCAAAGATGACCACGAGCCACTGCGGCATGGAGAAACCGAGGAACTGCCAGCTGATCTCGCTGCAGTCGCCGTCCGGGTAGAACATCCAGGGAACCCACTTATCCAGTGGTGCCCAGGCAGGGAAGTCAACAAATCCCTCGCATACGTTGAAGGGGGAGGGGTTCATCTGGTAATCCACATGCTTGAGCGCCAGTTTCAGGCCCCAGAAGGCGCTGTAACCCCACAGGAGCATGGCACTCCAGCGCAGGTACCAGCGCTCTGGCGCGACCATGCCGAGGAGGCCGGCCGTGAGTACGCCGAGGAGGGCGATACGTTCATAAATGCACATCACGCAAGGGTGCAAACCCAACACGTGCTGGAAGAAGAGGGCGCAGAGTTCCAGCGCGAAAGCGGAGGCTGCCAGCAATCCCCAGGCCAGACGATGACTGGCAATGCGGCGAAGATACTCGATCATATGATTGATCTCTCAGAGAAAAATAGTGGCTGAATTAGAGCAGAGTCCCATCTGAAAAGAAAGGGGCCGAACAGCCCCTTTCATGATCAGTGTGTGGACGGGGTGGGCAGTGGCAGTGCCCCATGATCCAGCAACCACCCTGCCTGATAGAACCATTCGGTTGCAGGACCGAGGAGCAGTTCCACGGAGAAAAAGCCGACAAGCCCCAGCACCAGGGTATAGGGCAGCGCCATCCAGACCATACGGCCATAAGAGAGGCGCAGCAGGGGAGCGAGGGCCGAGGTGAGCATGAACAGGAATGCGGCCTGGCCATTGGGGGTGGCGACCGACGGCAGGTTGGTGCCCGTGTTGATGGCCACGGCCAGCAGATCAAAATGCTCCCGGTTGATGGCGCCGTTGATCAGGGCGGTCTTCACCTCGTTGATGTAGACGGTGCCGACGAAGACGTTGTCACTGACCATGGAGAGCAGACCGTTTGCTAGGTAGAAGAGGGCAAGCTGATCCTCCGGCTTGGCCGCCAGTACCCACTGGATCACCGGCTTGAACAGCTGTTGATCGATGATGACCGCCACCACGCTGAAAAAGACGGTGAGCAGGGCGGTGAATGGCAAAGCCTCCTGGAATGCCTTGCCAAGCGCGTGTTCTTCAGTCACGCCGGTGAACGCCGTCGCGAGCACGATGACCGTCAGGCCGATCAGCCCAACTGCAGCCAGATGGAGGGCAAGACCCGTGATAAGCCAGGTGGCAATCAGCGCCTGGACGATCAGCTTGGCCTTGTCCTGCGGGGTACGTTGTGCGTCTTCGTCGCGCTCGTAGGATTCCATGATGTGACGCACGGGCTCGGGCAAGCGGGCGCCATAACCGAACCAGCGGAATTTTTCGACCAGGATGCAGGTCAGCAGGCCGCAGATGAAGACCGGAATGGTGACTGGTGCCATGCGAATGGCAAATTCACCGAAGTGCCACCCGGCCTGTTCACCGATGATGAGGTTCTGGGGTTCGCCGACCAGGGTGCAGACGCCCCCCAGGGCGGTACCGATGGCGGCGTGCATCATCAGGCTGCGCAGGAAAGCACGAAACTCGTTCAGATGCTGGCGGGAGAGCTCGTCAATCTCTTCGTCATCATGATGCAGATTGCCGGACTCATCCCGGGAGGCCACCTTGTGGTAGATGGCGTAGAAGCCGGTGGCGACGCTGATGACCACGGCGATCACGGTCAGGGCATCAAGGAACGCGGAGAGGAAGGCAGACACCAGGCAGAAGGCGAGAGAAAGCAACGTTTTGGAGTGGATGCGCACCAGCATCTTGGTAAAGACGTAGAGCAGCAACTGCTTCATGAAGTAGATGCCGGCCACCATGAAGACCAGCAGCAGAAGCACTTCGATATTGGCCACCAGCTCATGCTTTATCTGGTTGGCGGAGGTCATGCCGATGAGCACGGCTTCGATGGCCAGGAGTCCGCCCGGTTGCAGCGGATAGCACTTGAGGGCCATGGCCAGGGTGAAAATGAACTCGACAACCAGCAGCCAGCCGGCCAGGAAGGGATCAACGTAGAAAATGACCGGGTTGATCAGCAGGAATAGAACGATGGCAATTTTGTACCATCGCGGAGCATTGCCCAAAAAGTTCTTTGTAAACGCGCGCCCTAGGCTGATTGGCATAATGATGGTTCTCTGTTCTGTTGTTGATATCTGCGTCTATGCAGTCGAGCCCGACCCGAGCCGAACATCCGGATATTCACCTGTATCAGATTGATTGCACATGATTTTAATCAAGGGAGCGATAACTATAAATAAGCTCGCCGAACTTGCCCAGCGAGCAAACGCTTATATCCCCATCATTTGGTGTTGGTTGACTCCCCACTTGTTGCTGTATACATATTTTTAACAAAAAGATCGGGGTAATGTGAGCAGAGGACCGACCTTCTGCTTGCCAGCATGACCGGCTTTGCTATTATTCGGGGGCCTTTTTACGCACTACAACAGAGTCATTACATGGTCATTAAAGCGCAAAGCCCTGCCGGGTTTGCCGAGGAATACATCATCGAGTCCATCTGGAACAATCGCTTTCCTCCTGGATCCATTCTGCCGGCGGAGCGCGAGCTGTCCGAATTGATCGGCGTGACTCGCACTACCTTGCGTGAAGTGTTGCAGCGCCTTGCCCGTGATGGCTGGCTCACCATCCAGCATGGCAAACCGACCAAGGTCAACAATTTCTGGGAAACCTCCGGTCTCAACATTCTGGAGACACTGGCACGTCTCGATCAGGACAAGGTGCCGGATCTGGTGGCACAGCTGCTCTCCGCCCGGACCAACATCTGCACCATCTTCATCCGTGGCGCCATTCGCAACAACCCGGAACAGGCCGCCGAGATCTTGCGGGGTGCCGATGATGTGGAGAACACGGCCGAGGCCTATGCGGACTTCGACTACCGTTTGCATCACCAGCTTTCATTTGCCTCGGGCAACCCCATCTATGCCTTGATTCTCAACGGTTTCAAGGGCTTGTACAGCCGGGTTGGCCGCTACTACTTCTCGGACAAACAGGCGCGGGAAACCGCAGATGCCTACTACAAGACGCTGCGCAAGCTGGCCGAAACCAAGGATCACGAAGCCGTGTTCATGACGGTACGCCAGTACGGCATCGAGTCTGGCAAGCTTTGGACCCGTCTGCGTCAGGACATGCCAAGCAACCTGTGTGACAACTGATTGCCCTGATCCAAGAAAAACGCGCCTGATGGCGCGTTTTTTTAGGTTCTTCGCGGGATCTTGGGGAAGTGGAAGTTGACAGACAGGGTGCTGGTAAACTGGCTGTCTCCAAACACACCACCACCATCACCCTGCTGTCGCCGTGCATCATATTGATATTGCCTCCTTCTGGCCAGGTTATAC
>NZ_JALIHH010000167.1:0-815 GCF_022869435.1 Aeromonas sp. LsrichE-8G | reverse complement strand
GCCCAGCAGATCAGCACTGTAGATGCTGCTTTCAAGGCCGCGGATACAGAGCTGTCTGCCTCCCTCGCTGAGTCGAGCAAGGCCCTGGCAGATGCCAAGCAGGCACTGGGGGAGCGTATCAGCACCATCGATGTGACGGTCGAGGAGAACGCGGCCAGCATCACCGAGCTGCAGCGGGTCGTGGTGAGCAATGAGGAGTCGCTGAGCCAGCGCCAGGACAAGCTGGAATCAGAGGTAGATGTTGGCGCCGCCAGCCTGGTTGAAGGGGCTCTGACCGGGGATGAACGTGACCGGGAGAACCGGAAAGCTCGCGGCGTCATTCTCCAACAGCAGAGCACGCTGGCGAATCAACAGGAGGCGCAAGCCAGGACCATCGAGCAGCTGACGGCAGAGTTTGATGCCGAAACGGCAGATCTGAAGGCGCAGATTACCAATGAGCAGTTGACCAGGGCGACGGCTGATGAGGCGTTGTCACAGCGGATCAGTGTTGTGGATGCCGAGTTCAAGGCGGCCAATGCGGATACCAATGCCGTTATCAGCGCTCTTGAACAATCGAGCGCATCGGCTGATGAGGCGTTGTCCTTGCGCCAGGACCAGTTGGCCGCCGAGTTAACGAGCGCGACGGCAGAGCTTGCGGCAAACATCACCCAGGAGGAGTCGGCCCGGGTCACCGCTGATGAGGCTATCTCGAGGCGGGTGTCTGAGGTCGAGGCGCAGTTCGGCAGCGACCTCGAGGATGCGAAAGCGAGGGTTGCGGCCGAGGAGCTGGCTCGGGCAACAAAAGATGAGGCGCTTGCCCAGCAGATCAGCACTGT
>NZ_JALIHH010000166.1:0-1263 GCF_022869435.1 Aeromonas sp. LsrichE-8G | reverse complement strand
CGGCGACCAAACCAAGGTGATCGAGGTTACGGATCGAGATAGCGGGTGCGGCCATGATGATCTACCTGCAAAAGAGAGTAATAGATCAGAACGGCCGATCGCCGTCAAGCACTGAAAATAGCAAAATCAGGTGCGGAATGACGGATTCAGGCCTGGTATGAGTCGGCAACGCCTTCATCACGGGGAAGACCTCAGCGCTATTCTGATCTCGCCATCACCACCGTTCTGGTCATTAAACGCGTGTTCAGGTTGACCCTGCGGGCTGCACAGGGTTTTATTGATTCCATTTTTACACTGATGAATGTTCCGTTGCGCTGCCCGGATTACACCAGTGTCAGCAAGCGCGCAAAGTCGGTTAATGTCAGTTTCAAAACGTTCACCCGGGGTGAAATCGCACACCTGGTGATTGATTCCACCGGGCTGAAGGTCTTTGGTGAAGGCGAATGGAAAGTCAGAAAGCACGGCAAAGAGCGCCGTCGTATCTGGCGAAAGTTGCATCTTGCTGTTGACAGCAACACACATGAAATCATCTGTGCAGACCTGTCGCTGAACAATGTGACGGACTCAGAAGCCTTCCCGGGTCTTATCCGGCAGACTCACAGAAAAATCAGGGCAGCATCGGCAGACGGCGCTTACGACACCCGGCTCTGTCACGATGAACTGCGGCGTAAGAAAATCAGCGCGCTTATCCCTCCCCGAAAAGGTGCGGGTTACTGGCCCGGTGAATATGCAGACCGTAACCGTGCAGTGGCTAATCAGCGAATGACCGGGAGTAATGCGCGGTGGAAATGGACAACAGATTACAACCGTCGCTCGATAGCGGAAACGGCGATGTACCGGGTAAAACAGCTGTTCGGGGGTTCACTGACGCTGCGTGACTACGATGGTCAGGTTGCGGAGGCTATGGCCCTGGTACGAGCGCTGAACAAAATGACGAAAGCAGGTATGCCTGAAAGCGTGCGTATTGCCTGAAAACACAACCCGCTACGGGGGAGACTTACCCGAAATCTGATTTATTCAACAAAGCCTTTTGTTATGTATCCGACATTCCGCACCTATTTGGGGATTTATTTTCGGCGATGATGGCTACACGTTTGTAGCAAATGACGCCCTAGAGGATTTTGAGTGGGTGGTGGCAAAATAGCTGAAATTATCAGATTCATGTTTTTGCCCATGTACAGGATCTTTAGCTACAACCAATTGAAATAGATAGAAAAAAGGCTTCGTTTGTGATCTGATTTAATCGCAAAAAAAAACCGACAC
>NZ_JALIHH010000165.1:0-528 GCF_022869435.1 Aeromonas sp. LsrichE-8G | reverse complement strand
ATCCTGTCGTTGGTGGAGACCGGCAAGCGATTGGGCCGCTGCCCACAGGAGTGGTTGAGGGCCGTGGTCAGGGCGTGCATCGAGAAGACAGATTATCCCATCCCGGCAGAACTGATGCCGTCAACCCCGTCCTGGTGAATAGATACAGAGTCGGTATGCCTGCTCGGCATGGGCTTTCTCTTCCAACCGTTCGCTAACCCAGCACAAGGTGCTCGGTCCGATGTCAGCAGCCCACTGTTTAAGACGCCCTGGGGTCCAGCGTTGCTGCTTGCTGTGACGTTCCGGCATGTGCTCAGGGAGCGTGCTCATCCCCGGGATGGTTTTACGTGGATGGCTCGCGACCAGCTGTTGCTGGTGATAGACCTGAAGCAGTGTGTCGCCTGCATGGAGCTCCAGTTGCTGACCCACATACTGGTGTGGCACCGAGTAATGGTGCTGCTCATAACTGACGTGATAGTCGATGTTGACCTTGACCGTTTTGATGGCGACATAGCGATAGGGATGCACCGGCAGTGGTCCCAGTGCCGG
>NZ_JALIHH010000164.1:0-293 GCF_022869435.1 Aeromonas sp. LsrichE-8G | reverse complement strand
GGGAGCCAGTCGATATGTTCACTGACGCGACCACAGCGCAGACAGTCGACGCGGCGAACAGGCAGTTGTAACCAGACTTGTCGGTCAAATAGGTCTCGCTCACGCACCCGGCGGATACGTTGGTCGTGGATCAATGGCGTGGGTTGTAGGCATCGGCGACAACGGGGCAAGAAGTCGGCGCGAGGCTCAAGGGTAAACAGGGTGTGATGGTTGGCAGAAAGCGCTTGGGCGATGACGGTATAACCTGGCCAGAAGGAGGCAATATCAATATGATGCACGGCGACAGCAGGGTG
>NZ_JALIHH010000163.1:0-509 GCF_022869435.1 Aeromonas sp. LsrichE-8G | reverse complement strand
CAACTGCCCCGCAGCGAGTTCTTCACATTCCCTATCATCGTGTTTACCCAGTTGAATGCCGGATGATCCAGCAAATCAAGGTTGCCCCCGGTGACAACACCCAGGTGCTCACAATTGGCCTCCTTGACCGCTTTGAAACAGGCCAATCCATCGGATATCACCGCGCTACCACTAGCAAGATGCCGTTTTGCCCAATCAGCAATGACGTTGGTTTTGAAACCATCGACCACCGTCATCCGCATCTTGATTGGATGCCCTTCCTTGTTCAGGGCTACTGCTGCCACAAACGGCGTCTTGCCTGCCGCGCCGCGACCTCGTTTGCCACCACGGCGCTCTCCACCCCAGTAGACATCATCGAGCTGAATGATGCCGCTGATGGGCTGCTTGTCATCGGACTCTTTCATGGCTTGCAGCAGCTTGTGCTTGAGCATCCAGGCGGTGTCATATTTGACGTCCAACTGGCGCTTTAGCTCCATCGCTGACAAGCCAGTTTTGGTCTGTGACAGCAG
>NZ_JALIHH010000015.1:0-293 GCF_022869435.1 Aeromonas sp. LsrichE-8G | reverse complement strand
GCATTCGCCTGCTCCACTCGCACCCGGTCCACCACCTCTCGGCCATAGCGAGCCACCACGTGGAACAGGTCGTAGACCACCTCCGCCTGCGGGCAGTGTTGCTTCACCTCCAGGTCGAACGCCGTGTTCATGTCCATCGCCACCGCCTCAATCTGCTGGCATCGCTCGCCGAGCTGCTCGAAGAAGGGACGGATAGCGGCCCGGCTGTTGCCGTGCCCCACCCACAGGACGCGGGTTCGCTCGGCATCCATGATCACGGTGGCATAGCGGTGTCCCTTGTGCAGGGCAAACTC
>NZ_JALIHH010000162.1:0-4932 GCF_022869435.1 Aeromonas sp. LsrichE-8G | reverse complement strand
GGGACACGCCGTTTTAGCCTGTGGAGGCGTGGTGCAATCAGGCCGCCCGATGAAGCAGGAACCCGGTACTGCGCGAGCAGCTATCACCCAGTAATGGGAATCCCCCTCCTGTGACGCGAAGCGCTAAGGTGGGGGAGGATGTCAATAGGCTATCTTATTCGCCATTTTGAACCTGGGCAGTGCTCGAAATCCTCACGTACTACAGTACGCTCCGGTTTCTGCGCGCTGTCCGTGTTCAAACTGCCTTCAACGATTACGCCTACTGGGATAGGTTCTAAGCCCCATAACGACAAACCCCGGGACTTGGCCGCAATGCTGTTCAGATAAGCACTTTTTTGACTGATTATTCATAAATTGGATTTGAGTTGAGGGGGCAAGGCTGTGTCCAGTCGATCTTCCTCCAGCCTTTATCCAGCGGGGCTTGCAATAGAAAGAGGGAGGCATCATGCCTCCCTCGATTTTTTGTCCTGATACTACGTGGACTGGAACTCAAATTCTCTTAAGTGAACAGCATTGCGGGACTTGGCCGGGGTTTGTTTGCGAGCATTACACAGCTATCAGTGGAACTGATCTTCTTCGGTCGAGCCGGTCAGCGCGGTCACCGACGACTGGCCGCCCTGAATGACGGTGGTCACCTTGTCGAAGTAACCGGTACCCACTTCCTGCTGGTGCGCCACGAAGGTGTAGCCCCGCTCGGCGGCGGCGAATTCCGGCTGCTGCACCATCTCGACATAGTGCTTCATTCCCTCGCCACGGGCGTACTGGTAGGCCAGCTCGTACATGTGGAACCACATGTTGTGGATACCCGCCAGGGTGATGAACTGGTACTTGTAGCCCATGTCGGAGAGCTCCTGCTGGAAGCGGGCGATGGTGGCATCGTCCAGGTTCTTCTTCCAGTTGAAGCTCGGGGAGCAGTTGTAGGCCAGGATCTTGTCCGGGTACTGGGCCTTGATGGCCTCGGCAAATTTGCGCGCCTCGTCCAGATCGGGCTTGGCGGTCTCGCACCACACCATGTCGGCGTAAGGGGCGTAGGCCAGGCCGCGGGAGATGGCCTGCTCGATGCCGGCCTGCACCTTGTAGAAGCCCTCGCTGGTGCGCTCACCGGTCAGGAAGCCGGCATCGTAGGGATCGGCATCCGTGGTCAGCAGATCCGCTGCGTTGGCGTCGGTGCGGGCGATGACCAGGGTGGTGGTACCGCAGACATCTGCCGCGAGGCGGGCTGCGATAAGCTTTTGCACCGCTTCCTGGCTCGGGACCAGTACCTTGCCGCCCATGTGGCCGCATTTTTTCACGGACGCGAGCTGATCTTCGAAGTGTACGCCGGCGGCGCCCGCTTCAATCATCCCCTTCATCAGCTCGAAGGCGTTCAGCACGCCGCCGAAACCGGCTTCCGCATCCGCTACTATGGGCAGGAAATAGTCGATGAAGCCCTTGTCCTCTGGTCCAACTTTGTTGGCCCACTGGATCTGGTCGGCCCGGGCGAAGGAGTTGTTGATGCGCTCCACCACGGAGGGGACGGAGTTGGCCGGGTAGAGGGACTGATCCGGGTACATGGTGGAGGAGAGGTTGTTGTCCGCCGCCACCTGCCAGCCGGAGAGATAGATGGCTTCGATGCCGGCCTTGGCCTGCTGCACCGCCTGGCCGCCGGTCAGGGCGCCGAGGCAGTTTACATAGCCTTTCTTGGCGCCGCCGTGGATCAGCTCCCACAGTTTGTCGGCGCCGCGTTGGGCCAGAGTGTGTGTCGGCTGCAGGCTGCCACGCAGGTTCACCACGTCCTCGGCGCTGTAGCCGCGCTTGATCCCTTTCCAGCGGGGGTTTTCTGCCCAGTCTTTCTCGATAGCCTGGATCTGTTGCTCACGGGTCAGTGCCATATCAGTTCCCTCTTTCATTGATTTCACGTTTCCATTGACTTGTTATGGGGGCCGTTACCGGCCCGGGTCTCACAGCCGCTCGTAGCCGGGCAGCGTCAGA
Organism: Aeromonas sp. LsrichE-8G; assembly: GCF_022869435.1. Lineage (NCBI taxonomy): Bacteria > Pseudomonadati > Pseudomonadota > Gammaproteobacteria > Aeromonadales > Aeromonadaceae > Aeromonas > Aeromonas sp. LsrichE-8G. The sequence goes on along the minus strand of NZ_JALIHH010000162.1, from coordinate 2,961 downwards.
AAATCGATGAGTGTGTCGGCGCAGGTGATCTCGTCCATCAGGGCGCTTGCCTCGGCGAAACGGCCCGATTGCCAGCGGGCCTCGCCCACTTCGCCTCTGACCACCTCCTGCTCCTCGGCCAGCATCTGGCGGAACAGCGCCTTGGTCACTGCCTGACCGTTGGAGAGGGTCTTGCCGTGGCGGATCCACTGCCAGATGGAGGTGCGGGAGATCTCGGCGGTGGCGGCATCTTCCATCAGTCCGTAGATGGGCACGCAGCCATTGCCGTTGATCCAGGCTTCCAGGTATTGCAGGGCGACGCGGATATTGGTGCGCATGCCCGCCTCGGTGCGATCACCCTCACAGGGGGCCAGCAGGTCGGCGGCCGTGATGGGGGCATCCTGCTCGCGCAGCACGCCGATCTGGTTCTGGGCACCCACCGGAATGGTGGCGTTGAACACCGCCATGGCGGTATCGGCGAGGCCGGGGTGGGCGACCCAGGTGCCGTCGTGGCCGTTGTTCGCTTCACGCTCCTTGTCCGCCTTCACCTTGGCGAAGACTTCGGCGTTCACTGCCGGATCCTTGGCCGGGATAAAGGCGGCCATGCCCCCCATCGCCAGCGCGCCGCGTTTGTGGCAGGTCTTGATAAGGAGTTGCGAATAGGCAGAGAGGAACGGCTTGTCCATGGTCACCACCTGACGATCCGGCAGGACGCGATCCGGGTGGTTTTTCAAGGTCTTGATATAGCTGAAGATGTAGTCCCAGCGACCGCAGTTGAGGGCGACGATGTGATCCTTCATCTGATAGAGCAGCTCGTCCATCTCGAATACCGCCGGCAGGGTTTCGATGAGCACGGTGGCCTTGATGGTACCGCGGGGCAGACCGAATTTGTCCTCGGTCCAGGCGAACACCTCGCTCCACCAGCGCCCTTCCAGATGGCTCTGCAGCTTGGGTACGTAGAAGTAGGGACCGGAGCCCTTGGCCAGCAACGCCTTGTGGTTGTGCAGGAAATAGAGGGCGAAGTCGAACAGGCCGCCGGGAATGGGGGCACCATCAAAGGTGACGTGCTTCTCCGGCAGATGCAGACCGCGAACCCGGCAGATGAGCACGGCCGGGTTGGGATTCAGGGTATAGGCCTTCCCCTCCGGGCTCTGGTAGGCAATGGTGCCGTTGACCGCATCGCGCAGGTTGATCTGGCCCTCGATCACCTTGTTCCATGCCGGGGCCAGGGAGTCCTCGAAGTCGGCCATGAAGACCTTGACGTTGGCGTTGAGGGCATTGATCACCATTTTGCGCTCGACCGGGCCGGTGATCTCCACACGGCGGTCCTGCAGATCGGCGGGAATGCCGCGCACCGTCCACTCACCATCGCGAATATGGGCGGTCTCTGGCAGGAAGTCCGGCAACTCGCCGCCATCGATACGGGCCTGGCGTGCGACTCGCTGCTTCAGCAGCTCATTGCGTTGGGGAGCGAAACGTTCCACCAGTTCGGACACCAGGGCCACCGCATCCGGCGTCAGGATCTGCGCGTAATCGGGAAGCATCTCGCCTTGAATGTGCAGGCGGGTGCTGCTGATGGTCTGGGCCGGTGCCGACATAGTGGGTACTCCTCCAAAAGTTACATTTTGAATTTATTAACTACGACTAACGTCTATATCCCTTTCTTTCAAACTCCCCGTAACAGCGGGGTAACACGATTCATAAGGTGCAAAAGAATGGCGGATTCGTCAACTTGATTTTTAAAACGGGTGTTTTTTGATGATAGTTAAGATGCTGTTTTAAATGGATTTATGTGATTAGTGTAAAAGCTCTTTGCAGATGGTTATGCTCTTGGGTCGCCGGGGCGGCAGGGGGGAGGATTTCGGTAGAGGGGATGGGTTAAAAATGTAACTAATTACGTAATAAAATTACAAATGCAAAAACAAATCCCGACATTACTCCAAGCTTTGCAAAAACAGCTGTATGAAATGCCTTCGTTCAATCCAGCCTGCATGAGGGCTATGAAGTGACCGGGTAGTGAACTGATGTTTAAAACTAAAATGTCAAATTGGGTCAAAATGGCGAAGGCGAACATGAGAGAGGGAAATGACGAGCAATAACGTAGGTTTGTATCACGGCGTGTCCATGAAGGAGAGGGAGGTTGGGGCGCAGAAGATGGTCAATTAAACTGATTTTTGAAGAAAAACTAGCATTTTATCGTTATTTGCGGTGGCGGTCTGTTGGCCGGGGTCAAGGGTGGTGCCGGACAGCAAAACCGGCGTCTTGAACCGCACTATGGCACGGGCTCGTCTCAGTAATCTTCATCCGGGGCGGCGAGATCGATCACATCGAGGTGCACTGAACTGCCAAACCCGTGCTCTGCGGAATCGAGCTCGGAGGGCGTGGGGGAGATCAGGGGCTGAACGGGCTGGGAGTCAACAGCTTGGGTCATGGATGCTTGCCTCATTGATTGCAAGCCGGTCGGTGATTCCATCACCCTAGTGTCCACCTCCCTGTTTTTAGGTTCATCGCGGCTTTCCGGGGAAGGCCGCCTTGATTTTCAGAAAAAAGTATTCTGAGTCCCTAAATCCATATGCCATACGCTTTATCACTTTGATCTTGTTGTTCACCCCTTCCAGCACACTCGTGTGCATCGGGTAGTTTGCACTCGCCAGGATCCCCCGCATATATTTCGATAAATTTCGACCAAATCGTTGCAGCGGCGCTAGCCCGCTTTCCTTCACCTGCCGCATCCAGCTCCGCCATCGTCGCCATCCTTCCCACACGCTCGGCGCATACCAGATGCCCTTCAACGCCTCTTTCAGCACGTACACCATCGCCAGCGGTTGATTCGCCACCAACAGCTCCTGCAACTTCACATCCTGTTTTTCACTCAGCTTCGCCCGATTACGTAGCAGCAACCAACGCGCACTTTTGACCACTTTTCGCGCCGGTTTATCGCTTTTCAGTGCATTCGCCTGCTCCACTCGCACCCGGTCCACC
>NZ_JALIHH010000161.1:0-4545 GCF_022869435.1 Aeromonas sp. LsrichE-8G | reverse complement strand
CTTGCGTGGATGCTGTTTCAAGGTTCTTACCTTGCCGGGGCGCTCGGCGATCAGCCAGTCCACATCCACCTCGGCCAGCTCCTCGCGCTGTGGCGCCCCTTGGTAGCCGGCATCGGCTGAGACAAATTGCTCCTCTCCATGCAGCACATTACCCAGCTGATTGAGGTCATGCTCGTTGGCCGCGGTGGTGACTAGGCTGTGGGTCAGGCCACTCTTGGCATCGACACCAATGTGGGCCTTCATGCCAAAGTGCCACTGATTGCCTTTCTTGGTCTGATGCATCTGCGGATCGCGTTGCTGCTCTTTGTTCTTGGTCGAGCTGGGTGCCTCAATGATGGTGGCATCGACCAAGGTGCCTTGAGTCATCATGACGCCTGCTTCGGCTAGCCAGCGATTGATGGTCTTGAACAATTGGCGGGCCAGTTGATGCTGCTCCAGCAGGTGGCGGAAATTCATGATGGTGGTGCGGTCCGGCAAGGCGCTATCCAGGGATAACCGGGCAAACAGACGGATGGAGGCGATTTCGTACAGAGCATCTTCCATCGCGCCATCGCTCAGGTTGTACCAATGCTGCATGCAGTGAATGCGTAGCATGGTTTCCAGCGGATAAGGTCGCCGGCCATTACCAGCCTTGGGATAAAACGGCTCGATGACTTCCACCATGTTTTGCCATGGCAGAATCTGCTCCATGCGGGACAAGAAAATCTCTTTTCTGGTCTGACGGCGCTTACTGCTGAATTCACTGTCGGCGAAGGTGAGCTGATGACTCATGATGAACCCTTTTTCATGGCTCCAGATGACAAACATGATCTCATATCAGGGACTTGTTCGCACCTTCCTTAGTTACCGTTCGACCCCATCCATCTTTATCCCACTCTGGTTCATGTGACCATGCTCGTCTGTTGGGCGCCGCTGCGCTCTGCACCAATCGGCAAAAAACACGCTACCGCCCCTGAATTTCAGCCTCCAGCCTGCTGCGCTTTCCCTGTGGCTCCGGTCTGGTTCATGGCTGACTCCGACAAGAGGTGATCCCGATTGCCATGTTACCGAACGGAGCTGGTTAGGGAAGGGGGAGCGGGCGATTTCTCGGGCAAGATCAATAAATTGGGGGGTGGGGGCTGCGGGGGCCTGCGGCAGGTTGGATAAGAGGGATCTCAAGGCCGACGCTTTCCCGCTTCCCGCTTCCCGCTTCCCGCTTCCCGCTTCCCGCTTCCCGCTTCCCGCTTCCCGCTTCCCGCTTCCCGCTTCCCGCTTCCCGCTTCCCGCTCAACGCTCAACGCTCAACGCTCAACGCTCAAGGCCCAGCGCCCAACATTCACGGTGTATGGATGGGGGAGTGAGGTCATTGCCCTGCCGAGGGCCATGCGGTGTAGCCGAGAGGGTCGGCCTGGCACGGACGAGCAGGTGGTTGGGAGGGGGTGAAAGACCCGCGGGTTCAGTCGACGACTCGAATTTGAAACCCGCTCAGACGCCCATGCACCACCCAAAAGAGGGGCCCGCTGCCGGTGACGGCAGGGGCCCGTTTTTATTGTTAGCGCACGGTCTTTGTATGGGGTTTGCTTTCCTCCGCGAAGGCTTAGCGGGCCAGCAGGGGTTGGCTGCTGGTCAGGGCGGTGCTGGTTGGCCGGGTGGCGGGATGTTGCTGGAACTGGCGCACCAGCCGCTCCAGGTCCCCGAGCTGCTTAACGAGGGCAATGATGCCCTGCACGGCGTGGCGGCTGCCCTGGCTGGAGTCGTCGGCCAGACGCTTGATGTCCAGTACGCTGTGGTGGATGTCCTGGGTGACCAGGGACTGCTCCTGCACCGCCTGGGCTATCTGGTTGCTGCCTGCGGTCACCTGCAACAGGCGTTCGCTTATCTGTTGCAGGATATCGCCAGTGGCGGCGGCCTTGAGGCGGCAACTGGCGGAGAGCTGTTCCCCTTGCGCCATGGCCTGCTGGGCATCGTCGGCGCTGGCCTGCAAGAGGCTTATCATCTGCTGGATCTCGCCGGTGGAGGATTGGGTCTTGATGGCGAGGGTGCGGATTTCGTCCGCCACCACCGAGAAGCCGCGACCGGACTCGCCCGCCCGGGCCGCCTCGATGGCCGCATTGAGGGCCAGCAGGTTGGTCTGGTTGGCGATGTTGTTGATGACGTCCAGGATGCCGTCGATGGCGCGGCACTGGCTGGCCAGCGCCTCTATCACGGCGCGGGAGGTGAGCAGCTCGCCGTGAACCCCTTCCACCGCCGCCACGGTATCGAGCACGCTGCGATTGCCCTCCCGAAACAGCACGGCGGTGTTGTCCAGGCTGTCCGAGGAGGCACTCGAGCTGTGGGAGACCTCGCGAATGGACGCCGTCATCTCGGTGATGGCGGTCGCGACCTGGTTGGTCTGGGCCTGCTGTTGTTGCAGGTTGCCGGTGATGGACTCGGCATTGTTCAGATCCGTCTGCGCCGCCTGCACGATCTGCTGGCAGGTCTGCTGGGTGCGGGCCAGCACCGCATTGAACTCGGCCTGGTTCATCTTCATGGCGAGCTCGACGGCAGCCAGACGATCGACCCGGCCGGTATACAGCAGTTGCATCAAGGGGTTGTCGAAACGGTGGCGGGCCAGGGTCTCCAGCCGGGCGAGGGTCTGGCAGATGACGAGCGCAACCACCAGGGGCAGGGCGCCGATGAGCAGAGGCCAGCCCGGGCCGTGCTGATAGCCGAGGGTGACCAGACTGGCCAGCAACGCCATCAGGCAGAGGTGGATCCCCAGGGTGTGGCAGCAGGGAGGCAGGCGCAGGGCCCGGGGGTCTTGCCGCGGCGCATTTCTTCATAGACCCGCTCCGCACGCTGCTTGATCGCGTCGTCCGGCGCCGTGCGCACCGACTGGTACTCCACCACCTTGCCGCTTGCGTCCTGAATGGGGGTGACGAAGGCGTTGACCCAGTAGTGATCCCCGTTCTTGCAGCGGTTCTTGACCGGGCCCATCCAGCTTTTGCCTTCCCGCAGATGGCGCCACATGTCGGCAAACGCCTGGGGCGGCATGTCGGGGTGGCGGACCAGGTTGTGGGGGGCCCCTTGCAGCTCCTCCAGGGTGAAGCCGGCTATCTGGCAGAACTCGTCGTTGGCATAGGTGATGCGGCTCTCCAGATCCGTGGTGGAAATCAGGTTCTGGTGCGACGGGTAGAGGCGCTCACGCTGGGTAACGGGTTGATTGACTCTCATGGTACTTCCTGCCTGACAGAGGAAAGAGAGTCTGGTTGCAATTCGTACACCAGAGTGCCCAAAAACGCTTAAATTGCGCTCTATATGTCTCTTTTGCGCTCAAAACCCGCAGAGGGGGGAACATGGCCCGGGCTCGCGTCCACCCCTGCCGTCAGGATTCGCTTTTTGGGAGCCGTTTTGGCAATGGCAGGGCGGGTTTCGCAATTTGGCCAGGCGGGGCCGGGGCCTCCGCCAGCCTCAGGCGGGCAGATCCGGCTCGCTGACCGGGGCCGGCATCTGGGTCTCTATCTGCAGGTGGGTGGAGAGCAGGGTCTTCAGATCCTGCAGGTACTCCTCCAAAGGGGGCTCGTCCAGCAGCAGGGCAAGCTCGTTGCCGATGGGGGTGAGCCGGTAATAGAGCAGGGTGAGGTTGCTCTGGCGTTGGCGCAGACGCCAGCGCTGGTTGCCAAAGGCCAGCTCGACCCCGTCGGCGGGCAGGGGGCCGGATTCGAGCTCGCCACGGTGTAGCAGCCCGAGATCGCACAACAGCAGCAGGGCGCTGTAGGGCACCCGGTATTTGCCGAGCCCCATTCGGGTGACCTTGGCGCGACTGAGCAGGCTGGCCCCCTTGTGCATGCCCAGCAGCAGGCGCTGCTCGTCACTGCCCTCGTAGTGGCAGGAGAGGGCGCAGATGCGCTGGAACAGCTGGGCTTCGCGCTGGGTCATCTCCTTGAGGGTGTTGAGGGCACGGATGGAGAAGCGGCCCGGGGTCGCCACTTCCAGGGCGAAGATGCGGCCCCACAACTGCTGCATGGGGGTCATGCTGATGTCTTCGGCCAGTTGCAGGAAGCGGGTGAGCCAGTCGCTGTCTATCTCGCCGCCGGCGGCGGTCTCTTCGCAGTGGCGCGCGGCCATCACCATGATGGATTCCAGATTGCGCTGGCGGGTGGCCTGCTCCGCCAACTGGCGGAAGGTGGCGCGCTGCTCGAAGGTGCTGTCGCTGTTGCGGGTGAGCATGCCATCGATGCCGCGGCTGCGGGCCAGGCGCAGGGTCTGCTCCTGGCTGCTCAGGATGGAACTCTCTTTCTTGGGGGGCAGGTCAGCCATGCTGGCTCCGTGATGGCAAGGTCTGGTAGTGAATGTTACTCCAACCAGATCCATGAACAATCCCTTTGCCGGGGTCGTCACGGGATAAAAAAATGGCCTCCCGGGGGAGGCCATCAGGGGCTTGCATATTCCGGCCGATCATGAACACCAATTCCGATTCAACGTGAACACCATTTCCGGACCAATGTGAACGCTCATTCCGGTTCAACCTGAACACTTCGCCCCTCCTTTCCGGAAACAGTGTTCAACATCCCGGAATCACTGTTC
>NZ_JALIHH010000160.1:0-391 GCF_022869435.1 Aeromonas sp. LsrichE-8G | reverse complement strand
CCGACATTCCGCACCTGATTTAGGAATAAATTTGCCGATAGCGCTCACCCAATACCTCCAAAATGATCTGCTGGTCTCCTGTTAGCTCCGTTACTTGTGGCGGAGCTTCTCCCAGTCGATATTCATGGATGCCACCAAAGCGCAAAAAGATCCAACGGGCCGTCGGCTGCTGGGTCGGTTTCTTTTTCATATCCGCCACACTGCGATTCTGCTCCACTAATCCCTGCCGGATCCGGTGCTCCAACGCTGCGTAAATCATCAGGCTACAGGTCATCACCATGAGCAACGCTTCAATCCGCTCCGGCTTTTTCAGGTACAGTGAGGAGGTTAAAAACTCCGGGCTCTTGAGAAAACGAAAGCCCCGTTCGACATTCTGCTGCGCTTTATAGGT
>NZ_JALIHH010000014.1:0-29926 GCF_022869435.1 Aeromonas sp. LsrichE-8G | reverse complement strand
GGTCACGCTCTTACTTTGCGGGCTCTTGCGGCGGAGCACCGTTGGAGGTGATCAAGCAATACATTCAAAACCAGCGGGGCTGACGCCCCGGCGAAATTCCCCTCCCACCTACGTCGGAGGGAGTCCCCTTTCGCATTTAAGATGGTGCCGACCGCCGCCACCATGCTGTCCAGGGAGCTGGCGATGTGGCTCGCCTCCTGCACCGTCTCCTGGCTGCGTGCCTCGCTGGCCTGCATCACCTCCACCGCCTGTTTCACTCCGCCCTGCAGGCGCTGGAGCATCTCGTTGATCTCTTTGGTGCTCTGCTGGGTACGGCCCGCGAGGGATCGCACCTCGTCCGCCACCACCGCAAAGCCGCGCCCCTGCTCGCCCGCCCGGGCCGCCTCGATGGCGGCGTTGAGGGCCAGCAGGTTGGTCTGATCGGCGATGCCGCGAATGACCTCCACCACGGAGCCTATCTTGCCGGTCTCGTGGGCGAGCTGCTCGATGACCCCGGCCGCCACATGCACTTCGTCCACCAGCCGGTTGATGCTGCCGATGGCGCTGTTCACCACCCCCCGGGCCGCATCGGACTCGCGGGCCGCATCGCTGGTGGCGCTGGCGGCGTTGGAAGCGCTCGCCGCCACCTCCTGGGCGGTGGAGCTCATCTCGGTCACCGCGGTCACCACCTGATCCGTCTCCTTGCCATGGCCCTGCATCTGCCTGTCCGCATGCTCGCTCAGGCTATGCAGCCGATCCACGGCCCCCAGCAACTGGTGGCTGGTCTCCCCCACCTGGCTCACCACCGACTGGATCCGCTCGACGAAGCGGTTGAAGGCGGCGGCCAGCTGCCCCACCTCGTCCTTGCTCTGCACCTTGAGGCGCTGGGTCAGATCCCCGTCCCCGTCGGCGATGTCATTGAGTGCGGCAACCGCATCCGCCAGCGGGCGGGTGACCCGGTTGCCGATCACCACGGTGGCCGCCAGGGTCACCCCCAGGATCACCAGGATGAACAGCACCCCGGTTTTCAGGGAGCCATACATGGTCTCCTCCCGCTCGCTGCGCAGGGTGGCCAGCTCATTGTCGATGTCGTCGATGTAGAAGCCCGTGCCCACGACCCACTGATACTTGTCGAGCACCAGATTGAAGGAGAGCTTGGGGGCATCCCGCCCGATAGAGGGCTTGTTGGTCCAGTACTCCGAGAAGCCATCTCCTTCCCGCGCCGACTTGATGATCCCCTGAATGAGGAAGGCACCCTTGGTATCCTTGTCCTGCCAGCGGTTCTTCCCCTCCATCTCGGGCCGGGTCGGCAGCAGCACGGTATTGCCCTGATAGTCGTAGACGAAGAAGTAGCCGTCGCTGCCATAGCGCAGCGGCCGCAATATCTCCTTCACCTGCTGGCGCACTTCGGGGCTGTCAGGCTTGCCGTAGCTGCCCTCGATGGCCGTCTTGGCCAGCATCAGATAACTGCTGAGCAGCGCCTTGCGCTCCTTGATTGCCCTCTCCCGCGCCACCACCAGATCCGATTCCAGATCGCTCCTGGCCACCAGGTAGTTGCTGAGATTGACCACCAGGGCCATCAGCAGCACGGGGATGGCCCCCAGTAACAGGATCTTCTGCTTAAGTGTCATTGTGTCACCCTTTGTGCTGTGTTCATTGCTGCATGATGTCTGCCTAAACGGCATGGGAAGCTGGCCGAAAGGGAAGTGCGTTCGCTACAATCCCGCCACCTTCAATTATCGACCAGATGAGCTGACTCATGAACCTATGTCCTTGCGGTTCCTCTCTTTTTCTTGCCAAGTGCTGCGGTGTACTCCACGCAGGTCAGCCCGCCGCCACCCCGGAGCAGCTGATGCGATCCCGCTACAGCGCCTTCGTGCTGGGATTGGGAGAATATCTGGTACACAGCTGGCACCCGGACTATCTGAACGGGCTGACCGCGGCCGACCTCTCATCGACCGACACCCGCTGGGATGGCCTCGAGATCCTCACCAGCCAGGGCGGCCCCGATGACACCCTCGGCATGGTGGAATTCAAGGCCTGGTTCCTGGAAGGGGACGAACGTCACTGCCTCCATGAGCGATCCCGCTTCGTGCGCCATCAGGGGCGCTGGGTCTACACCGACGGCGAGCAGGATCCGGCGCCGCTGCGGGTGGGGCGAAACGACCCCTGCCCCTGTGGCAGCGGCAAGAAGTTCAAGAAGTGCTGCGGCTGAGGTTTCCCCCACGCCGCCCTCTGGCCAGCCCCCGGGCTGGCCTTCTCCCCTCCCGTCATGCTTTCCCCTGCCCGCCTCGACGGTGACGTGAGGTTCATCACATTTCGCTCATCGCCTCACACTTAATGAGCGTTTACGAACATTAATTTGGCCCATATCAAACATTTTACGTCGTGAAGGCGCCACACTGGCCTTATCTGGAAGAGATGAGACGGGCAAGAATGAAAAGAATCACCACACAAGTCGTCATCATAGGGGGTGGCGCCACCGGCGCCGGCATCATGCGCGATTGCGCACTGCGCGGCATCGACTGCATCCTGCTTGAGCGGGACGACATCGCCGCCGGCACCACGGGCCGCAACCATGGCCTGCTTCACTCCGGCGCCCGCTACGCGGTGACGGATCAGGAGTCCGCCCGCGAGTGCATTCAGGAGAACCGCATCCTCAAGCGGATCGCCAGCCACTGCGTCGAGGACACCGGCGGCCTCTTCATCACCCTGCCGGAAGATGACATCCATTTTCAAAATACCTTCATGGACGCCTGCGCCCTGGCGGGCATCGACGCCCGCCAGCTGGATCCCGCCGAGGCGCTACGCCTTGAACCCAACGTCAACCCGGCGCTGATCGGCGCCATTCAGGTGCCGGACGGCACGGTCGACCCCTTCCGTCTGGCTGCCGCCAACGTGCTGGATGCCAAGGAGCACGGCGCCCGCATCTTCACCCACAGCAAGGTGCTGGGGCTGCTGCGCACCCAAGACAGAGTGCACGGGGTCAAGGCGATCAACACCCGCACCGGCGAAGCGTTCGAGGTGGAGTGCCAGGAGGTGATCAACGCCGCCGGCATCTGGGGCCAGCAGATCTGCGAGTACGCCGATCTCGGCATCCGCATGTTCCCGGCCAAGGGCTCCCTGCTAATCATGGATTACCGCATCAACCAGCTGGTGCTCAACCGCGCCCGCAAACCGGCGGACGCGGACATCCTGGTGCCGGGCGATACCATCTCCCTCATCGGCACCACCTCGAGTCGCATCGATTACCACAAGATTGACCAGCTCACCGTCGAGCCTGAAGAGGTGGAAGTGCTGCTGCGCGAAGGGATAAAACTGGCCCCCATCATGGCCCGCACCCGATTGCTGCGCGCCTATGCCGGGGTTCGCCCGCTGGTGGCGGTGGATGGCGACGAGTCCGGCCGCAACATTAGCCGTGGCATAGTGCTGCTGGATCACGCCGAGCGCGACGGGCTCAAGGGCTTCAACACCATCACCGGCGGCAAGCTGATGACCTACCGGCTGATGGCAGAATGGGCCACCGACTTGCTTGCCAAGAAGCTTGGCAACAGCAAACCGTGCCGCACCGCTGAACTGAGCCTGCCCGGCTCGCGGGATCCGGAGAAGGTCTCCGCCCCCGGTCTCTCGGTCCCGGCTGAAGGCTCGGCCCAGTACCGTCACGGCGAGCGGGTCATCGCCTTTTTCCGCGACAATCCCAAGGCCAACGCCCTCATCTGCGAATGCGAGATGGTGACCGCAGGTGAAATCGAATACGCCCTGCGCGAGCTGGATGTGGACAACCTGGTGGATCTGCGCCGCCGCACTCGTCTGGGCATGGGACCCTGTCAGGGGGAGCTGTGCGCCTATCGCGCCGCCGGCCTGATGCAGGAGTACGGCAAGGCCGACGGCCGCCAGGCTTGCGTCATGCTGCGCCAGTTCCTGGAGGAGCGCTACAAGGGCACCCGCCCCGTGCTGTGGGGCGATGCCCTGCGCGAAGCCGAATTTACCTACTGGATCTACGAGGGGCTGTTCGGCCTTGGCGAGTGGACGGCCCCCCACCTGGTGGCCGAGCCCCCCTTCCCGCAAGACGCCAGCACCGCCAATCCCACCAAGGAGCGCAGCCATGAAATTTGACAGCATCGCTATCGGCGGCGGCATGGCGGGCCTCTCCGCGGCCCTGCGCCTGGCCGAGGCCGGCCAGAAGACCCTGCTGATGGCCTCCGGCCAGAGCGCCCTGCACTTCTCCTCCGGCTCGGTGGATCTGCTGGAGAGCGAGGGAGATCCCCGCGCCGCCCTGCCCGCCTTTATGGCCGCCAACCCCGAGCATCCCTACAGCAAGGTGGGGCTGGCCCATATCGCGGCGAGCCTCGATGATCTGCAACGCCACTGCGCCGCCCAGGGCTTGCCGCTGTTTCGCCAGGAGCGCAACCACCAGCGGCTGACCCCCATCGGCACCCTCAAAGCCACCTGGCTCTCCCCCGACACCTGCGCCTGCGTGACCGATGCACCGGCCCCCGACGCCATCCTGCTGGCCACCCTGGAGGGATTTCGCGACTTTCACCCCGAGCTCGCGGCAGCGAATCTCGCGACCCACGCGCGCTTCGCCCACTGCCGCATCCTGACCGGGGAAATTCGGCTGCCCCAGCTGGCCGAGTTCAGCCGCAATCCCCACGAGTTTCGCTCCGCCGACATCGCCCGCCTGTTTGACAAGCAGGGCAATGGCCAGCATGACCTGCTGACGGATCTAGCCCGCGAGATCAGCCGCATGGTGCAGGAGAGCGGTGAGCCGCGCTGCCGCCACCTGGTGCTGCCCGCCTGCCTGTCGCTGGGGCTGGTCGGCCCGCGCCTGACGGAGCTGGAGCAGCGCACCGGCTGCATCATCAAGGAGGTTGCCACCATGCCGCCGTCGCTTATTGGCATGCGGATGCAGGAGGCCCTCAAGCGCCGCTTCATGGCCCTTGGCGGCACCTTCCTCACCAGCGAGCGGGTGCTGGGCGCCCGTTACGACGGAGATCGGGTCATCGGCGTGCACAGCCAGAATGGCGACGATCAACTCTTTGAAGCGGATAACTTTGTACTCGCCTCCGGCAGCTTCTTCAGCCGCGGGCTGGAGTCGCGCCTGCGCGGCATTCGTGAGCCCATCTTCAACGCCGACGTGCTGAGCCTGCCCGAGCGCGACGCCTGGGCCGGCCGCCGCCTGTTCGACCACCACCCCTTCATGGGTTTCGGGGTCAAGACCGACGACAAGCTCAGAGTGCTGCGTGGCGGCAAACCGCTCGTCAACCTCTACGGCGCCGGTAGCGTGCTGGCGCACTATGACCCCATAAAAGAAGGGTCAGGCTCAGGCGTGGCCGTTGCCACCGGCTGGCAGGCTGCCGGTCATATTTTGAGTTCAGCCCAATGACGATTTTGTCCCATATCCCGTGCCTTCACACCCAACGGGAGGAGAACTGACATGCTACTGGATCATGCCAACCAAACCTTCGATCAGTGCATCAAATGCACCGTCTGTACCGCCTACTGCCCGGTGGCCAAGGCCAACCCGGCCTACCCAGGCCCCAAGCAGGCGGGCCCGGATGGGGAGCGGCTGCGCATCAAGAGCCCGGAGCTCTTTGACAGCGCCCTCAAGTACTGCACCAACTGCAAGCGCTGCGAAGTGGCCTGCCCGAGCGGGGTGCGCATCGGCGACATCATCGCCAAGGCCAAACACCAGTACAGCGGCTTCAAACCGGGGATCCGCGAGTTCGTGCTCTCCCACACCGACCTGATGGGCAGCATGTCCACCCTGATGGCCCCGGTGGTCAACTTCACCACCGGCCTCAAGCCGATGAAGCTGGTGCTGGACAAGGCGCTGGGGGTCTCCTCCCACCGCGACCTGCCCAAATACTCCCAGGGCACCTTCCGCGGCTGGTACAAAAAGCAGAAAGCGAGTCAGGCCCGCTTTACGCGCCAAATTGCCTACTTCCACGGCTGCTACGTCAACTACAACCACCCGCAACTTGGCAAGGAGCTGGTGCAGGTGCTCAACGCCATGAACATCGGCGTCCAGCTGCTGGAGCGGGAGAAGTGCTGCGGCGTGCCGCTGATTGCCAACGGCTTCATGGACAAGGCCAAGCAGCAGGCGGCCTTCAACATCCAGCAGCTGGAGAACACCCTGCTCGGCAACGAGATGCCGCTACTAGCCACCTCCTCCACCTGCGGCTTCACCCTGCGCGACGAATACCCCCACCTGCTGGAGCAGGACAACCACAAGGTGCGCGATCGCATCTCGCTGGTGACCCGCTTCCTGTGGAACGAGTTCTACCAGGGCAACAAGCCGGCGATGAAGCCGCTCAATCTGCACATCGCCTACCACACCCCCTGCCACATGGAGAAGATGGGGGGGGTCATCTATACCCTGGAGCTGCTGCGCGCCATCCCAGGGGTCAAGGTGACGGTGCTGGACTCCCAGTGCTGCGGCATCGCCGGTACCTACGGCTTCAAGTCGGAGAACTACCAGACCAGCCAGGCCATCGGCGAGGGGCTGTTTGATCAGATAAACCGGCTCAAGCCCGATCTGGTCATCACCGACTGCGAAACCTGCAAATGGCAGATCGAGATGAGCACAGCGTTCCGCTGCGAACACCCCATCCACCTGCTGGCCCAGGCCCTGGCTTGATCCCCTTGCCACGCTAGGCCAGACGGCCCGCTCGGCAAAGAGGCCGACAAGCAAACACCAGATGGAAAAAGAGCCGGCAAGCGCCCAATGCTGTTCACTTAAGAGAATTTGAGTTCCAGTCTACGTAGTATCAGGACAAAAAATCGAGGGAGGCATGATGCCTCCCTCTTTCTATTGCAAGCCCCGCTGGATAAAGGCTGGAGGAAGATCGACTGGACACAGCCTTGCCCCCTCAACTCAAATCCAATTTATGAATAATCAGTCAAAAAAGTGCTTATCTGAACAGCATTGCGGCAAGCGCCGGCTCTTTTTACTGGATCATCGTTCGAATAGGCCATGGTATCCATGGACAATCCTCTGATTGAATCCGGCAATAAGGGGATTATAATGACTCCCTCCCCTAAAGTTAATAATGCATATATATACATTAGAAATTTTCTATCCCTAAATGAATACAGCTCGCGCCATTTGACGCACATTTCCTTGCCGGACGCGGGCTGGCGGGCAACTGAGCCCACTGTCGCCAGACAACAGCGTTAACAATGGTGCAATAAGTTGAGTTTCCTCATAATTTAACCGGGATCTCATTTCCGCTTGTTGCCGGCTCCGCCAATTGATCTAGCGCAATCCCGCTCCCGATAAATCATCATTCGTTTTACCCATTTGGTAATATCCAGCTCGAGCAATCGCATAAATACATGGGTTTTATTCACTAATAACAATTAATCGGCCTGCCTGCTCCTGCCTAGTGCGGGGGCTGATGCCCACATCCAGGATGGAACGGTCAGGCTTGGCAATGAGATCGATTTGGGAGTGATGATCGTGAGTTCACACAACAGACAGACCAGGCTGGGCCTCGCCGCCCTGCTGCTTACCACCTGCCTTGGCACCAGCGGCTGGGCACAGGCGGCCGACGAGGCACAAAGCAAGGGCAAGATCGAGGCGCGCAGCGAGCTGTTCGCCAAGGATCACGCCGATCAGTTCACCAGCTGGAAAGGCACCAGCGAGAGCCGCGAGCGCACCGACGCCCTGGCGGAAGATCCGCAGATGGTGGTGCTCTGGGCCGGCTACCCCTTCTCCAAGGATTACAACAAGCCGCGCGGCCACTTCTATGCGCTGACCGACGTGCGGGAAACCCTGCGTACCGGCGCCCCCAAGACTGCCGAAGACGGTCCGCTGCCCATGGCCTGCTGGAGTTGCAAAGGCCCGGACGTGGCCCGCGTCATCGACGAGAGGGGTGAGGATGGCTACTTCAAGGGCATGTGGGCAAAAGGCGGACCGGAGATCGTCAACACCATCGGCTGCGCCGACTGCCACGACACCGCCTCGAAAGAGTTCAAGGAAGGGAAACCCGCCCTGCACCTCTCCCGTCCCTATGCCGACCGGGCCATGACCGCTATCGGCAAGCCGTTCAAGGAGCAGGGGCGCTTCGATCAGCAGTCTCAGGTGTGCGGCCAGTGCCACGTGGAGTACTACTTCAGCGGCCCCACCAAGGCGGTGAAATTCCCCTGGGACAAGGGTACGACTGTTGAGCAGATGGAAGAGTATTACGACGAGATTGGCTTTGCCGACTGGACCCATGCCCTCTCCAAGACCCCCATGCTCAAAGCCCAGCACCCCGAGTACGAGACCTGGCGCGCCGGCATTCACGGCCAGAACAACGTCGCCTGCGTCGACTGCCACATGCCCAAGGTGCAGAACGAACAGGGCAAGGTCTACACGGATCACAAGGTAGGCAACCCCTTCGATCGCTTCGATCAGACCTGCCGCAACTGCCACACCCAGAGCAAGGAGATGCTGCAAGGGGTGGTCAAGCAGCGCAAGGACGCCGTCACCGAAATCAAGCTCAAAGTCGAGAAGCAGCTGGTGCACGCCCACTTTGAAGCCAAGGCCGCCTGGGATGCCGGCGCCACCGAGGCCGAGATGAAGGACATTCTGCAGGACATCCGTCACGCCCAATGGCGCTGGGACTTCTCCATCGCCTCCCACGGGGTGCAGATGCACGCCCCGGAAGTGGCGCTGCGCATGCTGGGAACCGCCCTGGACAAGGCCGCCGATGCCCGCACCAAGCTGGCACGCCTGCTGGCCGCCAAGGGGATCAGCCACGAGATCGCCATTCCTGACATCTCCAGCAAGGAGAAGGCCCAGGCCGCTCTTGGCATGGACATGAAGCAGATGAACAGCGACAAGGCCCAGTTCCTCAAGACCACAGTCCCCGCCTGGGATGCCGAGGCCAAAGCGGCCGGACGGCTCGCACAATGACGAGGCATGCGGGCCCCCAGTGTCGGGCCCGCAGCCGGATGGAGGCTTCCTATGGGTGATTTAACAATGGATTTCTTACGACTGATGCTGATGGCAGCCATGCTGCTCACCAGCCTGCAGGGCCAGGCGGCCGATGCGGCAACCGCCCCGGCACCGACTACACATGAAGTGGAATTTCTGCGCAGTGCCGACAAGGCCTGCACCGACTGCCACAAGGAGCAGGTCGAAGGCATGCACGGCAAGCACGGCCAGGCGACCAACCCCAACAACCTGGCGCCGGTAACCTGCACCAACTGCCACGGTCAACCCTCCCCTCAACACCGGGAAGGGGTCAAGGACGTGATGCGCTTTAGCGACAGCTTCAATAACAAACAGAGTACCGAGAGCTACCCCATCGCCGAGCAGAACGGGGTCTGCATGAGCTGTCACGAGCCCAAAGTGCTGCGCGAGGCGCTCTGGGCCCACGACGTGCACGCTACCAAGCTCACCTGCACCAGCTGCCACCAGCTGCACCCGGCCAAGGAGCCCATGGTGGCGATTCCGGAGAAGTCCCGCATCAAGCTCTGCGTCGACTGCCACAGCAAGCAGCATGAGGTCGTCAAGGCGGCCAAGGCGAACACCACCTCGGGCAAGGAGGCACCATGAGCTGCTCTCGCCGTCACTTCATGGCGGGGATGAGTGCGGGGGCCCTCATCATGATGACAGGGCCGACTCGCTCCCTTGCCACCCCCCTCGCCCACAGCCAGACCATCGACGGGGTACGCTTTGGCATGATCCACGACGAGACGGCCTGTATCGGCTGTACCGCCTGCATGGATGCCTGCCGGGAGGTGAATCAGGTGCCAGAGGGGGTCTCGCGCCTCGAGATCATCCGCTCCGGCCCCATCGGCACCTTCCCCGATGCCGAGTACCACTTCTTTCGCAAGTCCTGCCAGCACTGCGACAACGCTCCCTGCGTGCACGTCTGCCCGACCGGTGCCTCCCATATCCGCAAGGAGGATGGCATCGTCGACGTCAACCCGGATCTTTGCGTCGGCTGCATGTACTGTCTGGCCGCCTGCCCCTATCAGGTGCGCTTTATCAACCCTGTGACCAAGGTGGCCGACAAGTGCGACTTTTGCCGCAGGACCAACCTGGCGGCGGGCAAGGAGCCGGCCTGCGTGGAATCCTGCCCCACCAAGGCGCTGGTGTTCGGCAATCTGGATGACCCGGACAGCCCCATCGCCAAACGGCTGGTAAAGGAGACCACCTATCGCTACAAGCAGGCACTCGGCACTTCGCCCAAGATGTACCGCGTGCCCAAAGGGGAGATAAAGTCATGACGATGCAAGAGGCATTTCACTTCCCTTCCCTTGTGTGGGGATTTGTCCGATCGCCATCTACCGCAGTAACAGAAGGAGGAATGGATCATGTTGCATGACGCATTTCACTTCCCTTCACTTGTCTGGGACTGGCCAATCGCCATCTATCTCTTTCTGCTCGGCATCTCCGCCGGGGCCACCAGCCTCTCGGTGCTGCTGCGCCGCAAGGGAGCCGGCAGCGAGAGCGGCATCATCAAGGCGACCGCCATTCTGGCGCCGGTGAGCGTGGTGCTGGGGTTACTGATCCTCATCTTCCACCTGGCCCGCCCCTGGACCTTCTGGAAGCTGATGTTCCACTACCAGTTCGACTCCGTGATGTCGATGGGGGTCATGCTGTTTCAGGTCTACATGGCGGTGCTGTTTGCCTGGCTGGCGGTGGTATTTCGGGCCGAGATCGAGACCTTGCGCAGTCACCTGCTGCAAGAGAAGTTCGCCTTTGTGGATGGTCTGATTGGCTGGCTCGCCCGCATCGAGCGGCTGCTGGCGCCGCTCTTGCTGCTGCTCGCCGTGCTCTTGGGGGCCTACACCGGCTTTCTGCTGTCGGCGCTCAAGACCTATCCGCTCTTGAACAACCCGGTGCTGCCGGTGCTGTTCCTCATCTCCGGCGTCAGCTCCGGCATCGCTTCCACCATCTTGCTGGCGGTCACCCTGTTCAAGGAGAACCATCACAGCCAGGGGGTGAGCTTTGTCCACCGCTTCGAGCGGCCGGTGCTGGCGGTGGAGGTGTTGCTGCTGGTCTGCTTCTTTACCGGCCTCTACTTCGGTGGCGGCCAGAAGGAGGCAGCCATGTGGGCCGCCATCGGCAGCGGCTTCTGGGCTCAGGTGTTCTGGCTCGGGGTGGTGGGCATCGGCATGCTGCTGCCCCAGTTGCTGGCCCTGCTGGCCCCCGCGCCGCTGCGGGCCAAAAACGGCTATCTGGTACTGGTCTGCAGCCTGACCCTGGTGGGGATCCTGCTGCTGCGCTACTTCGTGCTCTATGCCGGCCAGATGACGGTAGTTTAAAAATCGGTTCACGCTCCTGCTGCGAGGCCGTGATCAAGGCTCATGTGCTGCTCGGAATCCTCATGTATTCACATACACTCCGGTTCCTGCGCTGCTCTTTACCTTGCTGACAACCTCTCGCGACGGATAGTGAACCGGTTATTGAAAGCTGGGGATAAGCGCCAGCCGCCCTTCGGGTGACTGGCGCTTGTTTGTGGCGATGAGTTGTTGCGATTGGTTGTTGCCAGAAAGGTGGATGTTATCCCTCAGCGCCGGTACGGTGCAGACGCTGCGGCATAACATAGACAAATGATTGACTGGAGGTTGTGTGCTGGCGGAGCTCGGCTATCTCTCACTGTTGCTGGCGACCGGGCTCGCCCTGCTGCAAGGGCTGCTGCCCTGGCTGGGGCTGCGGCTCGCCTCACGCCCGCTGCTCGGCTGCGCAACACCGCTGGCCATCCTGGTCGCGCTCCTGTTGGTGGCCGCCCTGCTGCTGCTCGCCAGCTGTTTTGGCCAGGATGACTTCACCCTGGTCTATGTGGCCCAGCACGCCAACAGCGCCCTGCCCCTTGGCTTCAAGCTGGCAGCGGTGTGGGGCGGCCATGAAGGCTCCATGCTCTTTTTCGTCTTTGCGCTGGGGCTGTGGGGCGCCCTGGTGGCCCTTTGCTCCAGGCGGGTCGATCCGCTGATTACAATCCGGGTATTGGCCATCATGGGGCTGATCGTCGGGCTGTTTGGCCTCTATACCCTGATCTTCTCCAGCCCGTTTGACCGCCAGTTCCCGGGGCCGCTGGAGGGACGCGATCTCAACCCCATGCTGCAGGACATCGGCCTCATCATCCACCCGCCCCTGCTCTATCTCGGTTATGTCGGCTTTGCGGTCAACTTCGCCTTCGCCATGGCGGCGCTGCACTCGGGTCGGCTCGATGGCGCCGTAGCCCACTGGAGCCGCCCCTGGGCGCTCGGCTCCTGGGTCTTTCTCACCGCCGGCATCGTGCTGGGTTCCTGGTGGGCCTATTACGAGCTCGGCTGGGGCGGCTGGTGGTTCTGGGATCCGGTAGAAAATGCCTCCCTCTTGCCCTGGCTGCTCGGCACTGCCTTGCTGCACGCCCTGGTGGTGTGCGAGAAGCGCGGCGCTTACGGCCACGCCGTGCTGCTGCTCTCCATCTTTACCTTTTCGCTGAGCCTGCTCGGTACCTTCGTGGTGCGCTCCGGGGTGCTCACCTCGGTACACGCCTTTGCGGTGGACCCCAGCCGCGGCCTCACCCTCTTGTTGCTGCTCGGCTTGCTATTGACCTGCGCCCTCACCCTGTTTGCCCTGCGGGCGGACATTCGCGCCCCCTATGCCCGCTTTGGCTTGCTGTCAAAAGAGGGACTGCTCGGCGCCGCCATCCTGCTGCTCAGCGTGGCCTGCACCAGCGTGCTGCTCGGCACCTTCTACCCCATGGTGTTCCAGTCGCTCCATCTGGGTTCACTCTCGGTGGGCGCCCCCTATTTCAATACCATCTTCGTGCCGCTGGCCCTCTGCCTGATGGCGCTCATGACCCAACTGCCGCGCCTTCGCTGGCAGCATCTGGCAGCCCAGCGCCGCATCAAGGTGCTGCTCCCATGCCTGTTCGGCCTGCTGGGGGGCGCCTTGCTGAGCCTAGCCTATCCCGAGCCGCTGCGGGCAAGCTGGCTGGGGCTTGCGGCCAACGTGCTGAGCCTCTGGCTGATGGCCAGCCTGCTGCTCCCGCTCTTGCAACCTGTCGCCCTGCGCGAGCTCACCCTCAATCGGTTCGGCAGCCTGCTGGCCCACCTCGGGGTGGCGGTGTGCGCCCTCGGCATTGCGCAGGTGAGTCACCACAGTCAGGAGGGGGGCGCGGTACTCGCCGCAGGCCAGCCCTATCGGCTCGGCGCCTTCGAGTTTCGCTATGAGGGGAGCGAGCCGATCATCGGCCCCAACTACACCGCCCAGCGCATCACGCTTAGCGTGCACAAGGACGGTAAAGAGGTGGCGCGGCTCACCCCGGAGCGGCGTCACTACAGCGTGCGCACCATGAACATGAACGAGCCCGGCATCGCGTGGGGGCTGTTTGGCGATCTCTACGTGGTGCTTGGCGAGAAGATGGGACCCGGCGCCTATGCCATGCGGCTTCACTACAAGCCGCTGGTGCGCTGGATCTGGCTCGGCGGCCTGTTGATGATGACGGGCGGCGCCCTACGCCTGCTCGCCCGCCGACCGCTGCTGGCTAACCATCCTGCGCCAGCGACCGCCCCCTCCCCTCGGCTTGAACAGGAGTCCTTATGAACGCCCGTCTGCGCCTGTTCGTGCCGCTCGTGCTCACCCTGGGGCTCGGTGCCCTGCTCTGTCTCGGCCTTGGCAACAACCCCTACAGCCAGGATGAGGCCGTCGCAGGGCGTACCCTGCCCGCCTGGCAGAGTGACGATCTGTTTGGCGGCGCCCCCATCCACACCGCGGCACTCAAGGGGGAGCCCTTTGTGCTCAACGTCTGGTCCAGCTGGTGCCCCAACTGCCGCGCCGAGCATTCGCTGCTGGGTGAGCTGGCCAGCGCCGTGCCCCTCTATGGCCTCAACTACCGAGACAAGGGAGACCCCGCCCGCGCCTGGCTCACCGAGGCGGGTAACCCCTATCGCGCCGTGCTGGCCGACCCCGACGGCCGACTCGCACTGGAGCTAGGCGTCTACGGCACGCCGGAGACCTATCTCTTCGCCGGCGACGGCACCCTGTTGACCCGTCATACCGGCCTGCTCACCCGGGAGATCTGGCAACGCCAGTTTGCCCCTCTACTTGCCGAGGCCCGCAGCAACACCGCTAGCCAGCCCGAAGTGGAAAGAGAAGTAGAGAAACAAGTGCAGGAGAGCAAGCCATGAGCCGTCTCGGCCACGCCCTGATCGCGCCGCTCTTGCTGGCCTTGAGCCTCGGGGCCCTTGCCAGCGGGGTCGACACCTATGAGTTTCGCCACCCCGAGCGGCAGACCCGCGCTCAGGAGCTGGCCCGCGCCCTGCGCTGCCCCCAGTGCCAGAACCAGAACCTGGTGGAGTCCAACTCCCCCATCGCCCGGGATCTGCGGCTCGAAGTCTACCGCTGGGTGGACGAGGGGCAGTCTGATGAGCAGGTGATCGCCCGCATGACGGAGCGCTTCGGCGACTTCGTGCGCTACGATCCCCCCTTCAAGCGCAGCACGGCGCTGCTGTGGGGCGGCCCCGCCCTCTTGCTGTTGCTGGCCCTCAATCGCCTGCGCAGGAGCCTGCATCGCCGGCAACCGGCGCGGGTGCCGCTTGTCGGCGACAGAGCCGAGGGGGTGCTCGCCCACGACCCCAGGGCCGAACTGAACCGGCTGATCATGGCCGAGCAGCAGGCGGGGCTTGCCCCCC
This sequence comes from Aeromonas sp. LsrichE-8G, assembly GCF_022869435.1. Taxonomy (NCBI): domain Bacteria; kingdom Pseudomonadati; phylum Pseudomonadota; class Gammaproteobacteria; order Aeromonadales; family Aeromonadaceae; genus Aeromonas; species Aeromonas sp. LsrichE-8G. The sequence goes on along the minus strand of NZ_JALIHH010000014.1, from coordinate 15,325 downwards.
ACAGCCGCCTCTACCGGGAGCTGGAGCTGGCCCGCCTCGCCAACGCCACCCCAACCGCCGAGCAGGCCCTGCGCGAGCGGCTGGTAAGAGATCGCACCGCTCGTCCGCAGCTCTGGCTGCGCACCTGGATACTGCTTGGGGGCCTGCTGCTGGCGCTGATGGCCGGTATTTATGCTGGCACCGGCCGCTATCAGGCGTGGCTGGCTTATCAGTCGCGCCCCGATCCGCTGGCGGGATTGAGCCCGCGGGATCTGCAGGACAAGGAGCTGGGCGCCTTGCACCAGCGCCTGCAAGCCAACCCCGCCGATCTCGACGGCTGGGCGGCGCTCGGCCAGCTCTATCTCTATCGGGACGAGTACGACAACGCCCTGCTCGCCTACCAGCGTCTCGCCCTGCAAGAAGGGGGCGCCAGCGCTGCGACCCAGGCCGCACAGGCTACCGTGCTCTACTATCAGGCGGGCCAGCAGCTGACTCCCGAGGCAACCCGCCTGCTGGAGAGCGCCCTCAAGCAGGACAAAGGCGAGGTGAGCGCCCTGATGCTGCTCGCCTCCGATCACTTCCTGCACGGTCGCTACTCCCAGGCCATCGCCCTCTGGCAGCAGTTGCTGGACGAGGAGCGCCCCCGCATCAATCGGGCCGCGTTGATCCAGGCCATTCAGACCGCGCGGATGATGGGAGGATGACGCGGGGCAAAACGGCGATAATGCAGCGGGCCATCTTCCCTGCCGGGCGCCGTTTTTATCGCCATGGTCGCCATGAACAACCTTTTCATCATCCCAAGGCGCCGAAAGGTGCAAAAAGAGTCGTCATCTCGCCCCTCGCCAGCATATAGTGCGCCCCCGTAGTGGCGTGTCTGGCATGGCCTGACAGGCTTCTATGACTCCCTTTTGCGGGCCCAATAGCCCCGATGCGGGGGATTTCAAGGTGCGCTGGCCCATAAAATGGAAATATCCGGCCACCAGACGTTGTGAAGCGTCAATTACCGTCATATAACTTAGCCAAATGTCCCTGTGAGTCGTAGTAGAGTCAAACCATGAACCTTCGTCCTTTTCTTCCCTTGCTGCTCGGCGCCTTCCTCCTTCCCGCCAGCATGGAAAGCGCCCATGCCAACCCGTTTTCTGCGACCTCTTCTTCCACCAACAGCCTGCTCGAACCCCGCAGCAACCTGCCGCTGAGATCCGATGCCTACGTGGTCGTCAACCCGAAAACCGGCGAGACACTGGCAGAGCGCAACGCCAACCGGGTGATGTCCATCGCCTCCATCACCAAGCTGATGACAGCGCTGGTGGTACTGGACGGCAATCAGCGCCTCAACGAGACCCTCACCGTCACCATGGATGACGTGGACAGACTCAAGGGCACGGGGTCGCGCCTCGCGGTGGGCTCTCGCCTGAGTCGCGCCGACATGCTGCACATCGCACTGATGTCCTCTGAAAACCGCGCAGCCTCCGCCTTGGGACGGCACTACCCGGGTGGCCGCAAAGCCTTTATCGAGGCAATGAACGCCAAGGCCCGCATGCTCGGCATGTGGAGCACTCATTTCGCCGACAGCACCGGGCTCAACCCCCGCAACGTCTCCACCGCACACGATCTCGCCAAACTGGCTGCTGCCGCATCCACCTACCCGCTGATCCGCCAGTACACAGCCTCCGAGCAGCGTCTGGTACGCAACGGCAAGCGCCAGCTGCACTACCTCAACTCCAACCGCCTGGTACGGGAAGGAAGCTGGCCCATTCTGGTCTCCAAGACCGGTTATATCCGCGAGGCGGGGCGCTGCCTGGTGATGGGAACCCGGGTCAACAACGAGCCCGTGGTCATGGTACTGCTTCACGCCAACACCACGGATGAACGGGTCGCCGATGCCAGAAAGATCAAGAGCTGGCTGGAAACCTCGGGCCGCATGACCCTGACGGCGCAGTCCACTCCCCAGCCCAGGCTCTTCAGCAGCCAGTAACGGCTACGAGAACAAGGGCCCCCGAACCGGCAGGTGCGGGGGCCTTTTTCATGAGTGGCAATCACCCCCTATTGCCTCTTTCTGCTCCCCCAGTGATCCCGACCGTATGGTGCTTCGTTAAGGAGGCAGAGAGAAACCAAGGGCATCAACAGGGCCGCCACATGCACCTCAAACCCCATCTACCCGAGAAGATCTGTCCCGTCTGCCTGCGTCCTTTTGCCTGGCGGCGCAAGTGGGCCCGCTGCTGGCAGGAAGTGCGCTATTGCAGCGAACGCTGCCGTCGTCGGAAGGAGCACCCCTGATGGAGCTGCGCCTCATTCTCGGGGATCAACTGAACGCAGGTCACAGCTGGTTTCGCACGCAGGATGCCGCTGTTTGCTACCTGATGGCGGAGCTGCGCCAGGAGACGGACTACTGCCGCCACCATCGCCAGAAGGTGCTCGCCTTCTTTGCCGCCATGCGCGCCTTCGCCGCCGCCCTCACCAAGGCGGGCCACCGGGTCTGCTACCTGACTCTCGATGAGAGCGCCCCCTGGCCCGATTTGCCGAGCTTGCTGGCGGCCCAGCTCGAAGCGCATCAGGCCGAGCGCTTCGCCTGGCAGAGCCCGGACGAGTGGCGCCTTGCCAGCCAGCTGGCGCACTGGGCCTCAGGCCTTGCCATCCCGACCGCTGAGGTGGACAGCGAACATTTTCTCACCCCCCGCGATGGCTGGCGACGCTACCCCCACAGCCGGATGGAGTTCTTCTACCGCGCCCTGCGAAAGCAGTACCGGGTGTTGCTCGATGAGCGCGGCCAACCCCTTGGGGGGCGCTGGAACTTCGATGCCGAGAATCGCGCCAAATTGCCGGCGAGCCAACCCATCCCGGCGCCCCTCACCTTTGCCAACGAGGTGAGCGACATCGATGCCATGCTGACCCGCCACGGCGTCGCCACCATTGGCAGTGCCGATGCCGACGCCCTGCCCTGGCCCGTCACCCGGCGCCAGAGCCGCGCACTGCTTGAACACTTCCTTGCACACTGCCTGCCCCACTTCGGTCGCTATCAGGACGCCCTGAGCGAGCGGGGCTGGAGCCTGTTCCACAGCCGCTTGTCGTTTTCCATGAACAGCAAGATGCTCCATCCCCTCGAGGTGATCCGCGCTGCGCAAGCTCACTGGCAGGCCAATCAGGCCACCATTTCCCTGGCGCAGGTGGAGGGGTTCATCCGCCAGATCCTCGGCTGGCGCGAGTTTGTCCGCGCCCTCTACTGGGAAAAGATGCCCGAGTATCGGCGCACCAACTTTCTCGGGGCCGAGCGACCCCTGCCCGGTTTTTTCTGGAATGGAGAAACCAGCATGGCCTGCGTACGTCACGCCATTCGACAGTCTCTGGATCACGCCTATGCCCACCATATCCAGCGGCTGATGGTGACCGGCAACTTCGCCCTGCTGGCGGGGATCCACCCTGACGAGGTGGATACCTGGTATCTGGGCATCTATGTGGATGCCATCGAGTGGGTGGAGCTGCCCAACACCCGCGGCATGAGCCAGTTTGCCGATGGCGGTCTGATGGGCAGCAAGCCCTACGCCAGCAGCGGCGCCTATCTCGAGCGGATGGGCCACTACTGCAAGGGGTGTCACTATCAGGTGAAGGCTCGCAGCGGGCCGGACAGCTGCCCCTTCAACAGCCTCTATTGGCACTTTTTATGGCGCAACCGGGACAAACTTGGCAACAACCCTCGCCTCGCCCTGCCCTATGCCAACTGGGATGGCCAAACCACAGAACAGCAGCAAGCCATCCTGACGACGGCAGAGCATCATCTGCTCCACCTGGAACGGCTCTGAATCGACCGAATTTCATGCCAGAAAGTGAGCAAATGACAACATTGAGAGCCAGTTAACAAAATGTGAATAGCGATAACCACCAATGACATCGACACCAGTTGAATATCCTGTGGCGGCTGATTAAGGTGGAGGCCCCAGTCAAGGAGAGACAAGATGGACATAGTGGTACTCGGTGGTGGCGTGGTCGGTGTGACCAGCGCCTGGTATCTGGCCAAGGCCGGTCACAAAGTGACCCTGCTGGAGCGGCGTGACGGGGTGGCCCTTGAAACCAGCCATGCCAACGCGGGTCAGATCTCCCCGGGTTATGCTTCCCCCTGGGCTGCCCCCGGCATTCCCCTCAAGGCCGCCAAATGGCTGCTGCAAAAGCACGCCCCCTTCACGGTGCGGCCCACCTCGGACCCCTTCCAGCTGCGCTGGATGCTGAAGATGTTCGCCAACTGCACGCCGGCGGCCTATGCGGTCAACAAGGGGCGCATGGTACGGCTGGCCGAATACAGCCGCGACTGCATGAAGCAGTTGCGGGGCGAGCTGGCGCTCGACTACGAAGGGCGCCAGCTCGGCACCCTGCAACTGTTTCGCAGTCAGGCCCAGCTCGATGCCAGCCAGCGCGATATCGCCGTGCTCGAGGAGTACGGCGTCCCCTATCAGTCTCTGAATGCAGACGGCTGCGAGGAGGTCGAGCCCGCCCTGGCAAGGGTGCGTGGCAAGGTGGTAGGGGGCCTGCGCCTGCCGGGGGACGAGACGGGGGATTGCTTCCGCTTCACCCAGGCCCTGGCTGACGAGGCCCGCAAGCTCGGGGTGAGCTTCGTCTTCAACTGCGCCATCGACGAGGTCGAGATCGCGAAGGGACGCGCCGTGGCGGTCCGTGCCGGCGAGCAGCGCTTCCAGGCCGACGCCATCGTCTGTGCCCTCGGCAGTTATGGCACCGGCTTCCTGCGCCCCCTCGGAATTGAGCTCCCCGTCTACCCGGTCAAGGGGTACTCCCTCACCCTGCCGATGACGGATGCCGAGGGTGCCCCGCGCAGCACCGTGCTGGACGAGACCTACAAGGTCGCCATTACCCGCTTCGACGAACGGATCCGGGTGGGCGGCATGGCCGAACTCTCGGGCTTCAACCTGGCGCTCAACCCCAGACGCCACGATACCCTGGCCATGGTGGTGAGGGATCTCTTCCCCCAGGGGGGAAATCTGGAGCAGGCCACCTTCTGGACCGGGCTGCGCCCCATGACGCCGGACGGCACGCCCCTGGTGGGCCCAAGCCCCATTCCCGGGCTCTGGCTCAATACCGGCCACGGCACCCTGGGCTGGACCATGGCGGCAGGATCGGGCCAGTTGCTCAGCGATCTCATCTCGGGCAATACCCCGGATATCAGCGACGAGGGGCTCACCCTGGCCCGCTACGGCTAGGCATTGGCCACCGTCTGTGCAAGTCTGCGAAATAAAGAGGGCGTGCCTGGCACGCCCTCTTTTTTCTTGCCCCCTGGCTATGACGACACCGGGGTCGCCTCCTCGCTCGTCAGTACGGGTTTCAGGGCCAGGGTGAACAGGGCCGCCACCATGTCGGACTGGGTGATGATGCCCACCAGCTGCTCCCCCTCCACCACCGGCATGTGGTGCAGCCCCCCGTCGGAGAAGGCCTCCACCAGATCGTAGAGAGGCTGGTAGCGCCGCGCCGTCTGCACCTCCCGGGTCATCAGATCCGCCACCTGCTGCTGCTCAAGGGCCTCCTTCGCCCTCGGCTGGTGACCCGCCCGGTCGATCATCAGGTCGTGCAGGGTGATGATGCCGACCAGCCTCTCCCCCTCATCCACCACCGGCAGCGCCTTGATCTGGTGGTGGGAGAGCAGATGCCACGCTTCCATGGCAAGCGCCTGTGGCGTCGTCACGACGAGATCCCGCGACATCACATCCTGGCAACGCACCGTCCCCACTCGCCCCCGCAGGGCGTGAAGCTGGGCCTCCTGCAGCAGCTCCTGCAGATCCTGGCGGCTGATGTCCAGCAGTTCCTCGTGTTTTTGCAGGGCAAAGTCGATGTCCTGGGTGACGAGTCGGGCACTCGGCTGGGGATCCGCCGTCTGGTGGCGATTGGGCGCCACCTTGCCGCCATGGGGATAACGACGCCCCAGAGCGCGGTTGTAGAGCAAGCCCAGACTCAGCAGCAACAGGGAGTTGAGCAGCACCGGCAGCAGCACGTAGCCGACCCCGAGCGCCCGGATCCCCTCGCCGCCGATGACGGCGGTCAAGGCCACGGCGCCGCCGGGCGGGTGCAGGCTGCGGGTGAGGAACATGGCGGCGATGGCCAGCATCACCGCCAGGGCCGAGGCGATAGCCATGTCCGGCACCAGGCTGGCACTCAATACCCCCATCAGGGCCGACACCCCGTTGCCCACAAGGATGGACCAGGGCTGGGCCAGGGGGCTGGCCGGGGCGGCAAACAGCAGCACGGCGGAGGCCCCCATGGGGGCGATGAGCCAGTGCACCTCGAGCCCCAACCCCCAGCGGCACAGCAAGGCGGTGCCGAGCAAGCCGATGAGGGCGCCAAGGGCGCCGTAACAACTCTCTTTGACGCTGGTATTGGTCGATACCGGCAAAAAATCCCTGAACTGCATGGTGCTCCCGCGGACGATAACATTTATTTCAAATGCGCAATTCTAGCCACTTTCCCCCGTCCCGCACCAGCCCCCCGCTCCGCCATGGCCATCATCCGCACGCGTTTTCCCTTCTTAACATTGTCTTAAGAGTCCGCTGGCACCCTTTACGCCATCCCAACACTGGAGCCCAACGGTATGACTCACCTCAACGATGCCCTGCGCCGCTTCGACGGCCAACGCCGGGTCTGGACGGCGGGACTGGAGCGAACCCTGCTCGGCTGGCTTGCCAGTCGCAGCGCATTGCCGCCCTCTTCGCAGGCACCCCGCCGGATCCTGGTCATTCGCAGCACCAACCGCATCGGCAACAACCTCTTCCTGCTGCCCTTCCTGCACCAGCTTCATCGCGCCCATCCCCACGCCGAGCTGGAGCTGGTGTGCAGCCCCACCGCCCTGCTCCCCTTCCTGGCCGATCTGCCCCTGCGGCACATTCATCAGATCCGGTTGCAGGGCAGACACCTGCCGGGCGCCCTCTCGGCACTCTCGCGTCTGCGCCGCCAACACTACGACAGGGTCTACGTCCCCTTCGCCTCCAGTACGGATCACTTCATCGCCGCCTGGGTACAGGCCCGTGAGAAATGCGGCTTCGACAATGGCCATGGGGATCTCATCTTCCAGCGTCCGCGGGCTGCGGACAGTGAGTGCCACTACGCCCACCAGCCCCTGCAACTGCTCGGCATACCGGGCAATCCGGCCGACCCCATCCCCCTTGGCAGCCTGTTGCAGGGGCCAAGCCCGGCCTTGAGTGCGCTGCGACGAGCCCATCCTGGCCGTCCCCTGATCGGCTTTTTCACCGGTGCTCGCAAGGGCAAGGGGCTCTCCCAGCCCCAGTGGCAGCGGTTGCTTGGGGATCTGCGCCGTCACAGCCCGGATGCCCTGCTGATCCAGCTCGCGGATCCCGCCGCCCCCGAGCACCTGCTCGGGGACGTGCACGTTTCCCTTGGCAACATGGGGGAGCTGGCCCGCTTCACGGGCGGCCTCTCCCTCTTCGTCAGCGCCGACACCGGTCCCCTGCACCTGGCTGCCGCCAGCGGTGTGCCCTGTCTTGGCCTCTTTACCCAGACCGACCCCGCCCGCTACGGGTGCCTGGGCGCCCAGCACCTCAATCTGGTGATCGAGGATCGCAATGCCATCCCCCTCGACCAACAGTGGCTGACCGAGGCGCTCGCAAGCGCCCCTCACCCGGTGACGATGTCGGTTTCCCCCACCCGCTACCTGCCCGCCCCCCGGCCCGCCCTGCTCCCCCTCTAGGGAGCGGCCATGCAAAAAAGAGGGAAGGCTGTCGCCTTCCCTCTCTCGTCTTGGTGACACTCACCGGGCGCTCGTCCGGGTGAATGGAAGCCCTCAGGCCAGCTCGGCGCGCAGCGCCCGGGTGGCATCGACCATCACCTTCAGGGCAGCGGTGGTCTCTTCCCAGCCGCGGGTCTTGAGGCCGCAGTCCGGGTTCACCCAGAGCCGGTCTGCCGGGATTTGTTGCGCAGCCTTGCGGATGAGGTCTTCAATCCAGCCCTGGCTCGGTACGTTCGGCGAGTGGATGTCGTAGACGCCCGGGCCGATCTCGTTGGGGTAGTTGAAGCGCTCGAACGCTTCGAGCAACTGCATCTGGCTGCGGCTCGTCTCGATGGTGATCACATCCGCGTCCAGCGCCGCCACCGCCTCGATGATGAGGTTGAAGTCGCTGTAACACATGTGGGTATGGATCTGGGTGCTGTCAACCACCGGGCTTGCGCTCAGGCGGAAGGCGCGCACCGCCCAGTCGAGATAGGCCTGGTGATCCTGCTTGCGCAGGGGCAGCCCTTCGCGGATCGCCGGCTCATCGATCTGGATGATCTTGATGCCGGCGGCTTCCAGGTCAGCCACCTCGTCGCGAATGGCGAGGCCAATCTGCAGGGCGGACTGCTCGCGGCTCACGTCTTCCCGCGGGAAGGACCAGCAGAGAATGGTCACGGGGCCGGTCAGCATGCCCTTCACCGGCTTGTCGGTCAGGCTCTGGGCAAACTTCGTCCACTCAAGGGTCATGGGGGTGGGGCGGTCGATGTCACGGGTGATCACCGGCGGCTTCACGCAGCGGGAGCCATAGCTCTGTACCCAGCCAAAGCGGGTGATGGCAAAGCCGTCCAGCAGCTCCCCGAAATACTCCACCATGTCGTTGCGCTCCGCTTCACCGTGCACCAGCACATCCAGCCCGATGGCCTCCTGGCGCTCGATGGCGTCCTTGATCTGGGCCTGGATGCCCGCCTCGTAGGCCTGGTCATCGATGCGCCCGGCACGCCAATCCTGACGCAGCACCCGGATTTCAGAGGTCTGCGGGAAGGAGCCGATGGTGGTGGTGGGCAGGAGCGGCAGCTTCAGATCCGAGCGCTGCGCGTCGGCACGCACCGGGTAGGCGCTCTGGCGATCGAAGTCACTGTTGGTCAGGCTGGCGAGTCGTGACTGCACCGCCTTCTTGTGAACCCGGCTGTCAGACTCCCGATCCACGATGGGCTGGCTGTAAGCCTCGATCTTGTCCAGGGCGCCACCGTCCAGGTAGTCGGACAGCAGCCCCAGCTCATAGCACTTTTGCAGGGCGAAGGCGAACCAGCTGCGGGTCTGGGGATCCAGCTCGTGCTCCAGGGTCAAATCCACCGGGCTGTGCAGCAAGGAACAGGAGGAGGCCACCCAGAGGCGCTCGCCAAGCTTTTCTTTCAAGGCCTTGAGGGTCGGCGCCAGCTTGGCCAGGTTGGCACGCCAGACGTTGCGGCCGTTGATGACACCCGCCGAGAGTACCCACTGGGCCGGCAGGTGCGGGACCAGGGTCTCGAGCTGCTCGGGGGCAGCCACCAGATCCAGGTGCAGGCCGTCCACCTTCAAACTGGTGATGATGTCCCGCTGATGGGCCACGGACCCGAAGTAGGTGGTGAGCAGCAGCTTGCAGGGGCCGCTCAGGCGCTCATATGCCTTGAGGTAGGCCAGGCGCCACTCGTCCGGCAGGTCCAGCGTCAGGGCCGGCTCGTCGATTTGCACCCACTCCACCCCCTGGGCCGCCAGTTTGGCCAGGATCTCCTGGTAGACGATCAGCAGGCGATCCAGCAGTTCGAGGCGGGAGAAGCCGCTCTCTTTCTCCTTGCCAAGCCAGAGGTAGGAGACGGGGCCCAGCAACACCGCCTTGACCGGCAGCCCAAGGGCCTTGGCCTCTTCCACCTCGTCAAAGATCTGGCTCCAGCCCAGCTTGAAGCGCTGGTCACGGTAAAATTCCGGCACCAGGTAGTGGTAGTTGGTGTTGAACCATTTGGTCATCTCGGCAGCGGCCGCCGCCGGGCCGGTCGGCGCACGGCCACGGGCCACCCGGAACAGGGTGTCGAGGTCGGTGTCGCCGTGGCGGTGACGGGCAGGCACGGCGTCTACCAGCAGGCTGGTACCCAGCACCTGATCGTACCAGGCAAAATCCCCCACCGGCAGCAGGTTGACCCCGGCGGTACGCTGGGCCTGCCAGTGGCGCTCACGCAGGCTCTTGCCCACGGCGACCAGCTCGGCCTGGGTGGTTTCGCCACGCCAGTAGGATTCGAGGGCAAATTTCAGTTCTCGCTTGGCGCCGATACGGGGAAAGCCCAGGGTGTGTGCGAAGGTCATAGGTTCCATTCCTTATGCTCGTTTATCTGATGAGGATCTGGATTGTTTGGCCATCCAGATGTTTACACATCCAAAATGACAAGATAAGGTGGCCTTGGCTATTGAATCCTCTTCAACTGGCTCTCAAGAATTTCTCAACTGACGCACAAAGGAGCAGTGCCATGGTCGCGCCCACCCCATCCAGCCCCCCTCAGAGCAGCAATCTGGGCATCGATCTCAAACACCTGAAGACCATCAGCGCCCTGGCCGAGCAAGGGTCCCTGGCCGGGGCCGCACTCACCCTCAACCTCACCCAGTCCGCCCTCTCCCACCAGCTCAAGGAGCTGGAGACCCGCCTCAATCTGGAGCTGTTTCTTCGAAAAAGCCGCCCTCTGGTGCTGACGGCGGCAGGCCAGCATCTGCTGGCCCTGGCCCGTCAGGTGCTGCCCGCCCTGGCCCAGACCGAGCGCCAGCTGGTCGCCCTGCACAGCGGCGAGGCGGGCAGGCTGCATCTGGCCCTCGATTGCCACAGCTGCATCCAGTGGCTGCTCCCGCTGTTGCCGGACTTTCGCCGCCAGTGGCCCGGCGTGGATCTGGAGGTGGAGTCGGTGCCGGGTTTCGATGCCATCAGTGCCCTGCTTGGCGGCCAGCTCGACCTGCTGCTCACCTCGGATGTGCAGGCCCGCGGAGATCTTCATTTCGAGCCGCTGTTCGCCTTCGATCTCACCCTGGTGATGGCGCCGGATCACCCCCTCTGCCAGCAGCGGCGCATCACACCGGACGATCTGCGGCCGGAGGTGCTGCTGGTCTACCCGGTGGAGCGGGCGCGCATGGACGTGTTCAGCCGTTTCCTGCAACCGGCCGGGGTGGAGCCCGCCCGTTGCAAACCGGTGGACAACACCTCGGTCATGCTGCAGATGGCCGCCGCCGGGCTCGGGCTCGCCGCCCTGCCCCGCTGGGCCAGCGAGGAGTTCGTGCGCCAGGGCCTTCTTGAGGCGCGCCCTCTCGGGGAGGGCATTCGCCGCCACATGTATGGCGCCGTGCGCGCCGCCGACAAAGATCAGGCCTGCCTGCAGAGCCTGTTCGAGCGCATTCGCACCCGGATGGCGGCCCAGTAAGCCGGGCACAAAAAAGCCGCCAGGATCAGGCGGCTTTCACCACGGGTTGCCCGCGCAGACGAAGAGTCGGGTATCAGCATTCACCACCCCTCGCCTCACCCAGCCTTCGCGGGCAGTTGCCACACAGTTCCCCATCCCGGCGCTTGTAGTGCAGGCAGCAGCGCTGACGCACATAGCCCGGGAAGGCCTCGTCCCGGGGCAGCCCCGCCTCGCGCCAGCCCGTCAGATGTGCCGATGGCAGGCCACAGGATTCAAGCCAGAGGGGGGCATGGGCCCTCACCTCCTCCCGACTCACTTCCCCGAAGAAATCGGGTACCCGCACCAGGGCCGCCAGCAGATCGTCCGCCAGGAGCGGGCGCACGAAACCGGGGCGCAGCCGCTGCGCCGTCCCAAGGAGGGTGAACTGCCCCTGCCAGTGCGCCTGGAGTCGCTCCCCGGCCGTCTTGATCAACACGCCGGCCTGCCCTCTGATCATGGGCTCGGCCGGCAGGGTAAAGCCCGACACCACGCCGGCCTCATGCCCCTGTCCCAGCCTGTCGAGGGCAGGCACGGCCTGATGGCGATAGACGGCCACCATGGCGAGATAGATGGATTGCCAGCAGAGCATGCCCCAGCTGCGGGTGAGCCAGTAGGCGGGCCCCGCCTCCGGGTGTGCCTGCTGCCAGTGCGCATGGAGGGCTGCGGCCACCTCGGCCGACGTCGCTCCGGTGGCATCCGTCAGTGGCGGGCGTACGTCACCGGCCGCCACCAGATTCCCCTTGAGGGACGGGATCAGGCTGGCCGCCGCCGCGAACAGGGCCTGGTGATCCGAGACGAGGGCGCGTTCCGCGTCCGCTTTCTCCCGGCCAAGGCCGCGCGGCACACCGCGCGCCCTCTCCTCGCCCATTCGTTGAAAGGGCCCCGGGCGCGTGCCGGGGCGCAAGGTCAGAATGCGTATTTGAGTCGCGCCTCCACGCTTCGTTCGGCCCCGAACCAGCAGTTGTTCTGGTCGTAGCAGGAGTAGTAGGTCTTGTTGAACAGGTTGCTGGCGCCAAGTGATACCCCTACCCCTTTCAGGCTTGCGCTGAGGGCGGCGAGATCGTAGGAGGCGGACATATCCATCAGGAGGTAGTCCGGTACCTTGTCGGTGTTGGCGGCATCCATCTCGGCCTCCCCCACGTAGCGCAGGCCGGCGCCCACTCGTATCCCCTCAAGGTTGCCGCCGGGGTAGTAGTTGCTCCACAGCGACGCCATCTGTCTGGGGACCCAGACCGGCGTCTTGCCCTGCAACGTGGTGGTATCGCGCGTGATCTCCATGTCCATCAGGGTGTAGTTGAGGGCCAGATCCAGCTGGCTGGTGAGATCGGCTCTCCCCTCAAGCTCGATACCCCTGGAGACCGTCTCCCCGGTCTGCAGCTTGGGCCCGTAGACATTGTCCGGATCCGTCACCAGGGCATTCTTCTTGGTGATGTGGAACGCCGACAGGGTCGCCGTCTTGCTCATGTCGTCGGAGAGGAACTTGACGCCCCCTTCCCACTGATGACCGGTCGCCGGTTTGAACGCCTGACCCTGCTTGTCCGCCCCCGGCACCGGCTCGAAACTCTCGGCATAGCTCGCATAGGGGGAGAAGCCGCCATCCAGCTCATAGAGAGCGCCGACGCGGAAGGAGAGGTTGTCCTGATCGATGTGGGCCAGGGTCTGGCTGTCCGCCCCCTGATAGAGGGTCCGGCTGTCGGTGTCCATCCGGTAGCGGTCGTAGCGGGCGCCGCCGATGGCCACCAGCCGATCGAGGCGCACCTGATCCTGCAGATAGACGCCGGTCTGGGACTGACGGATCACCTTTTTATCCTGGTAGTTGAAAGTGAGTGCCTCTGGGACTATCTGGCTATGGTTCGGGTTGAAAATGTCGATGCTGGGCGCCGAGTAGTCGAGGGTATCCCGGTAGAGGATATGGGCATCCAGGTACTGGTAATCGACCCCAAGCAGCAGGTTGTGCTGGGCAGAGCCCGTCTGCACCTTGCCCGCCAGCTGGTTGTCGATGACAACGCCGCGAGAGTCTTCATCGGTGAGATAGGCGTTGCGGGCCAGGGTGCGGTTGTCCGCCGCCAGGGCCGCGTTGTAGGTGTTGCGCTGATAGGCAGACGTATCCATATAGCGGGCATTTTGCAGCACCTGCCAGCGCTCGTTGAAGTCGTGGCTCAGCTTGTAGCCCAGCAGGGTCACGTCCCGGTTGTACTCGTTCCAGTTCTCGTCACCAAGGAAGGTGTCGCTGCCAAGCTGCCCCAGGGGGTTGGACTTGGCCGAGCCGCTGGCGGGCACAGTGGTGTAGATGCCGGCCTCGGGATCCTTCTGGTAGTAAAGGTTGAGGTTCAGCAGGGTGCGCTCGCCGAGCTGCCAGTCCAGGGACGGCGCAAAGACGTAGCGCTCCTCCTTCGAGGTCACCGCCTGGCCATCCTTCTCCCGGGCCAGTCCCACCAGCCGATAGGCGAGCTGCTCGTTGATGGCACCGGTGCTGTCGAGGGTCATCTCCTTGAGGGTGCCCGTGCCGGTCGCCACGCTCACGTTGTGCTTGCTCTCCCGCTGGGGGCGCTTGGCGATGAGGTTGACCATGCCGCCGGGGGGCATGCTGCCATAGAGCACCGATGTCGGCCCCTTGAACACCTCCAGCTGCTCGATGGCCACCGGATCTATCTGGGGTTGCAGGTTCCAGTCGTTGTACTGGAGCAACAGGCCGTCATAGAAGTTCTGGTAGTTGTCAAAGCCACGGATGTTGAACAGATCCAGCCGATTGACCGCCCCGCCCCGCAGCTCGGTGTTGACACCGGGCACGTAGCGCAGCGCCTCGCTCACCGAACTGACACCGCGCAGCGACAGGGTCTCCCCATCCACCACCGAGATGGCCTGGGGCGTCTCGATGGGGTCGAGCCGGGTCTTGGTCGCGGTGTTGCGATAGGTCTGGCCGAGCACGGTCAGGGTCTCGTCGGCGGTGGCCGTATCCTGGCTGTCGGGCGCGGCGGCCTGTACAGAGCCTGCAAGCAGGGTGGAGATGGTCACGGCGACCAGGGTCAAAGGGGGGTGAACAAGCTGCATCTGATCCTCGATTACTTACTGCATGTGAATAGTAACAAATATCATTTGCATTTTATTGTTCTATTTTGCCCCGATATTAACAATTTGGGGCATGTTGGCGCGGAAGCGGGGAAAGCGAGGGTGGCAGGCATGCCATCTGCTATCGGAGGCAACATGGCGACGCCGTCAAGGCTCTCAGGGAGGGCTCATCATGGCCGCCTGATGAAGGACACCGCCTTCACTTGCACAGCCAATTAGAAAGTAACCATCACATATTCAGAACATGGCGGCATTTTCACCACCATATTCACACTCATCTGACAAGTATGGTCGTGTGTGCCCTCCCCTTGTTGATCCTGGTCAATCGCTATTGATAAATAAGGCGATAGCATGCCCACCCTTTTATCAGCCCTGATTGAGACAATCTGAAGCCATCAGCACACGCCTATGCATGAGACCGCCCACCAAAATCTGCACTGCGATACCCAGCTCAACGTCACCTTCGGAGTCATCATCCTGACCCTGCTTATCGCCCTGATGGCCGTCAGTGTCAGCATCCGGACCTCTGCCGAGCGCAAGTATCACAAGGTGGCGGCCATGTTCGTGCACAACATGGCGACCCAGTCCATCGAGCCACAGTTCAAGTCACTGGAGCATGTCCTCAACGAAACGGGCAGTGTCATCGATGAATCAGGCCTGGATGCCTTCCTCAATGAGGGCCATACATCCCTTGGCATCTCCCTGATGCAAACGTTGGCGCTCACCCCCTATGTGAAGAGCATCCTGCTCGCCGATCCACAGGGGCGGTTCAACTCCATCCCCCATCTGCCGGTCGAGGAGCACGTTGATGCCAGGAAGCGCCCCTGGTTTCTCTCCGCCGCCGTGCGAACACCCTTCGTGCACTACACCGACCACTACACCAGCCAATTCGACGACAAGAGCCGCAGCGTCTCCGTCTCCCGCCCCCTGCTCGACAGGGAAGGATTCTTCCTCGGCACCCTGGCCATCTTAAATGCGAAAGGGGACTCCCTCCGACGTAGGTGGGAGGGGAATTTCGCCGGGGCGTCAGCCCCGCTGGTTTTGAATGTATTGCTTGATCACCTCCAACGGTGCTCCGCCGCAAGAGCCCGCAAAGTAAGAGCGTGAC
>NZ_JALIHH010000159.1:0-1426 GCF_022869435.1 Aeromonas sp. LsrichE-8G | reverse complement strand
TAATGCCGATCAGTTAAGGATCCATTGACCGATCCTCAGGCTGTGTAAGAATCCGAAACTCCTTGTTGGGTTTCGGATTTTTTTATGCGTATCGACCAAGCTCTCGACTTCATTCACGCCTGTCCTCCCGGAAAGTTTGAGTCCCTGTCTGACCTGCTGTCACCTGAACTGGTGCAGGCTTGCTTGGCCGAGACGGGCTCCGTCTCCTTGCGCCGACGGCGCATGCCCATGGAGCGGGTGCTATGGGCCATTATCGGGATGTCCTTGTTTCGTCATGTCCCTATGGCCCAGCTGGCCAACCAGCTCGATATCCTGTTACCCGGCGACCGGCCGTTTGTCGTCCCCAGCGCCTTCATCCAGGCGCGCCAAAAACTGGCTGACCAAGCCGTTCGACAGGTGTTCCAGCAGACCGCCACACTCTGGCATCAGCAGTGTCAGCACCCCACCTGGGCCGGCTTGCAGCTGCTGGCCGTGGACGGGGTGGTCTGGCGCACGCCCGATACTCCGGACAATGCCGGCGCCTTTGCCAAGTCGAAAACCGTCCAGGGGGAGACGCAATATCCCCAGGTCCGCATGTTGTGTCAGATGGAGCTGACCAGTCATCTGCTGACCCAGACAGTGATGGACTCCTGTGCGGTAAACGAGATGGTGTTGGCAGAGCAACTGATTGAAAAAACACCCGATAATAGCCTGACCCTGTTCGATAAGGGCTTCTACTCACTGGGGTTACTCCATGCCTGGCAACGCCAGGGCGTAGCGCGTCACTGGCTTATTCCGCTGAAAAAGGGGGCTCAATACGAGGTCATCCGCAAGCTGGGGCGGCAGGATGTGCTGGTACGCCTCAGTGCCAGTCCGCAGGCCAAGAAGAAGTGGAGCGAGTTGCCGGAGCAGTTCGAAGCCCGGCTGCTGACCCGGACGGTAAACGGCAAGGAGCGGCAGGTGCTGACCTCGCTCACCGACCCGCTGCGCTTCCCGGCCAGCGAGTTGATGGAGCTATACCAGAATCGCTGGGAAATCGAGCTGGGCTATCGGGAGATGAAACATAGCCTGCAACAGCACCGGCTGACGCTGCGCAGCAAGAAACCCGATGGAGTAAGGCAGGAGCTATGGGGCTTGGTATTGGCCTATAACCTACTGAGATATCAGATGGTTAGGATGGCGGCGAGCTTAAAGGGCTATACGGCCAGCCAGTTGAGCTTTCACATGGCATCGGTGTATCTGCTGCATGAACTCAGTTGCCTGCCGTTTGTGTCACCGGGCATGGTTCCAGGGCGTGTCGCTGAGTTGGACAAACAGGCAGAGCAGTTCAAGTTACCCGCCCGCCGAGAACGAAGTTACCCAAGGTGCATCAAAGCCAAACCACAGAAGTATGCGACGAGAAAACCTAGTAAAAACAATGCCAGTCAGGCTTAACTGACTGGCATTA
>NZ_JALIHH010000158.1:0-15166 GCF_022869435.1 Aeromonas sp. LsrichE-8G | reverse complement strand
GCTAATCGCAGCTTCAAGGATTACGACGACATCCTTGATGCCTGCACATCGGCCTGGAAGCACTTTATTGCCGATGTGGAGCGGGTGATGTCACTTTGTAGCCGAGATTGGATAAAACTGACCTAATGTTTAATCCGATTGGTATATGACGGCAGCCCCATCGCCGGTACCCCAGTGCTGGATCTCGCCTGTGGCCAGTGCAGCTATTGCAGCAGCTGCGCCAGAGCCTGTCCCACGGGCGCACTGGATCTCTGCCTCGGCCGCCAGGTGCAGACCCGGGTCAGGATAGAGGCGAGCTGCCAGGCCCGTCAGGGCTACTACTGCCTGCTGTGTGAAGATGCCTGCCCCCAGCAGGCGATCAAGGTCGGCAACGAGGGAGTAACCGTCAACATGGCCGCCTGCGATGGCTGCGGCGCTTGCGGCCTCGCCTGTCTGCACGGTGCCATCACCCTTGTGCCCCAGCTCTGACCTCCGACAATGACAGAGGGGCCCGCAGGCCCCTCTGTCATTCACCGTGGCATCATGCCATGGTCAGAATATTATCCTGCTCTATACCGAGAAGGTGGCACAGACGAGTGGGATCCCGCACCGCATCTGCCAAAGTGTACTCCCCCAGCACCTCCAGGAAGGCGTGCATGGCGCGGCGTAGAATGCCCTGGATGCGGCAGCCCCCGGAGAGACGGCAGTTTTCGCGCTTGCAGTCCACCGGGCAGAGCACGTGCTCCATGTCCATCACCACATCGCGCAGGTTGATGGAGACGGCCGCACGGCCGAGGCGGATGCCCCCATGCTTGCCACGCACCGTCTCGATGTAACCTTTGATGCCGAGCTGATGCACTATCTTGACCACGTGATTGCGGGAGATGGCGAAGGTGTCGGCCACTTCCGTGATGGTCGACAGGCGATCACCGGGCTGGATGGCCAGGAAGGTCAGGGTACGCAGGGCGTAGTCGGTAAATCGTGTCAGTTGCATGGTCGCACTTGCCTCTTACTACAAGCCAGAAATCAGGACGACAGCCGGTGGCCAAAGAGGGGGTCTGCACATGCGTGTGCACGGGATGGGCTTCTTCGACCGAGTCGTGAAGTCACAAGGGTAAGAGCAGCCCGGGCGGGTGTCGACGAAGATGTACATAAATCGACACTTTCTTTGATTGATCGCAAACTTGCCGCCTCAGCGAGGGGTTTTGGCGGTTTCCGTCGACAAACCCCCACCTCCTCTGCCATCGCCGGAGCCGTTGTCCGGCGAGTTCAGTGGGGCTGTTTCAGCCAGTTGCGCAGCGCCTGGGAGGGGATGGAGCTCTCGGAAGCCACCGCGAAGGCGCCCCAGTCCACGGCGCACTGCAACGCATCAGCCATGGCCATGCCCCGCGCAAGACCGTGGATGAGGCCGCCCGCGAAGGCATCCCCCGCCCCCGTGGTATCCACAACGGAGACCGGTCGCGCCGCCACCCTGACCTGCTCCTCCCCGTGAATGGCCACGGCTCCCGCCTTGCCCTCGGTCAGCACCAGCCATTCGAGCTGATCCCCCGCGAGCTGGCGGGCATGCTGCCAGGGGTCGCTCACCTCGCCGAGATCGGAGCGGGAGGCCACCAGCACGTGGCAGGGGCGGCGGGCCTGCCCCCCCTTGGGATACTGGGCCACCACGAAACTCTTGGCGAGCATCTGGCGCATGTAGCCCACGATGGCGGTGCCCGGATAGTTCACATAGAGGCAGTCCACCCCTTCGGTCGGCAGATCCCCCGGCAGATCCGGACGACGTGGGCGCCTGAGGATGGTGCGCTCACCGGTGGCGTCCACCAGCACCAGCAGCTCGCCGGTCTCGCCGCCAAAGCGTTCCACATGGCTGCAATCCAGGCCGTATGAGGCCGCCTGCTCCAGCAGCCAGTCACCGGTGTCGTCCAGCCCGACCCGGGAGGCGATGATCACCTCGTGCCCCGCCCACACCAGTCCGATGCCGGTATTGGCGGCGCCGCCGCCGAGTCTGCGCCCCTGATCCACGTATTGCAGCCGCGCCCCCGCCACCAGGGGTTCGGCCAGGGAGAGCACATGATCACAGTTGAGATTGGCGAGCAGCAGGATGCGGGACATGGAAACCTCGGCGGGAGGAGGCCGGCACCCCGGGGTGCCGGCACAGAAACGGAAGCGGGATCAGTAGACGGGCAGCTCCACCCCTGACAACAGCTCGTCGATGCGCGCCTGGGTCGGCTGCTGCATCACGTTCTGGATCATCTCCTTGGTGAGATGGGGGGAGAAGGAGCTGATGAAGTCATACATGTAGTTCTGCAAGAGGATGCTCTTGCTGAAGCAGATCTGGGCCGGGCAGGGCTCGAACAGGTGCTCCAGATTGATGGCCACGAGGCCGGGGGCATCGCTATCGTTGGCTACCAGGGAGGAGATGATGCCGATGCCAAAGCCTAGCTCCACGTAGCGCTTGATGACGCCGGCATCCATCACCGTCATGTAGTAGTTGGGGGTGAGGCCGGCCGCCTGGAACACCTTGTCCTGCACCTGACGCCCGGTGGCGCCGCTCTCGTAGCTCAGGATGGGATACTGGCAGAGCTGCTCCAGGGTCGGCTTCTTCACCTTGGCCAGGGGGTGCTCCTGGGGCACCACCAGGGAGAGGGTCCAGAGGTAGGCGGGCAGCGCGATCAGCTCCTTGTCGAAGCCTATCTCGTGGGCCACGATGGAAAAATCCGAGTATCCCTTGCTGATCTGCTCCTTGGTGGCGGACATCACAGGATGCAGGTGGAACGAGATCTTGGGGTACTTTTTGGTGAAGTAGGTGACGCTTTTCGGCAGCAGGTAGCGGGCGATGGTGTGGGTGGTGTGGATGTTGAGGGTGCCCACGGTCGGATCCAGGTACTCCCGGGAGATGGCCTTGATCTTGCTCTCGATATTGAGCATGGCCTCGGCACACTTGATGATCTCCTCCCCCACCGGGGTGATCCGGTGCAGGTGCTTGCCGCGGCGCTCGAAGATGCGCACCCCCAGCTCGCTCTCCAGCAAGCCGATCTGCTTGCTCACCCCAGGCTGGCTGGTATAGAGCGCATCGGAGGCAACGGAGACGTTGAGATTGTGGTCCCGCACCGCGATCAGATACTTCAACTGCTGTAGTTTCAAGGTTGCCCCCTCACAGACTGACGCGGCGCTCGTCGATGGACCAGGCCGCCAAAAATGGCGGCCAGTGTATCATCCGGACTGGGCATATCGCCGCTTGATCCTTCATTTTGCTACAAAATCTAGCATCAGCGCGGTGGATATGACAAACGGGGTTCAGCGCACGTCGGCCCCGATCGGCAGGATGCCGAGGAACTGCAGCAGCCACTGCATCATGGTGGCGGAATCCACCTCCCCTTCCAGGGAAGAGAGACTGCTCTGGTAATGTGCATCGGGCAGCCTGTCCCGTCGCCGCTCGATCAGGGCCCGGTTGTACGCCACCGAGAATTCCGGGTGCCCCTGGATGGCGACGATGTGATCCCCCTGCAGGAACATGAAGTTGGGGCAGAAGTCGTTGCCCGCAAGCAGGGTCGCCCCCGGCGGAAGCTGCTCCACCTGATCCTGGTGGCTTGCCAGGATGCGGATGGTGTGCAGACCCGGCGCCATCCAGGGTTTTGTCGTCTGCATGGCATGGACCGACACCCCCAGCCCCCACCCCTTGGTGGACTTCATCACCTCCCCTCCCAGCGCCTGGGCGATCACCTGATGGCCGAAGCAGACCCCGGCCAGCTTGACGTTGGCATCGTGGGCCCGGCGGATCCAGTCGCGCAGCGCCAGGATCCAGGGGATGTCACTGTAGGCATCGTGACGCGAGCCGGTGATGAGCCAGGCATCGCATTCGGTCAGATCCGGGGGCAGATCGCCGTCGAGGGCGGACCAGACCCGAAATTCCAGCTCGGGGGCCAACGCCCGGAAACCCTTGATAAACATCTCGGAGTAAACGGGACCAAAATCCCCCACCAAATCGGGGTCCAGCCGGTCACAATCGAGAATACCCAGTCGCATCTGTTACTCCTTGACAGAAGCGCCCCCGCAAACCGGCGGCCTGCGGGGGCAAGAGATTAAAGCCATGGCAGCGAGCCGGTGGCTCACTTCATGGTCGGCATGGAGAACTCGGCGCCGGCGCGCAGGCTCTGGGGCCAGCGGGCGGTCACCGTCTTCATCCGGGTGTAGAAGCGCACCCCATCCGGCCCGTGCATGTTGAGCGGCCCGAAGATGGACCGTTTCCAGCCACCGAAGCTGTGAAACGCCATGGGCACCGGAATGGGAACGTTCACCCCTACCATACCGACCTGAACCCGCGTGGTGAAGTCCCTTGCGGTATCTCCGTCACCGGTGAAGATGGCGGTGCCGTTGCCGTACTCATGTTCGTTGATGAGGCGCAGGGCCGTCTCGTAGTCCGGGGCCCGCACGATGGCGAGTACGGGGCCGAAGATCTCCTCCCGGTAGATGCGCATCTCGGGGCCGACCCGATCGAACAGGCTGCCCCCGATGAAGTAGCCCTCGCCATGGCTCAGGCCCCGGCCATCCACCACCAGCTCGGCCCCCTCGGCCACCCCCTGATCCACGTAGCCGCGCACCTTGGCCAGGTGTTCCCGGCTGATGAGGGGCCCCATCTCGTTCTCCGGGCTCTGGCCCAGTCCCGGGCCCACCCGCAGGGCCGCCACCAGGGGCGAGAGCTTCGCCACCAGGGCATCGGCTGTCTCGTCACCCACCACCACGGCCACCGAGATCGCCATGCAACGCTCGCCCGCCGCGCCATAGGCGGCCCCCATCAGGGCGGAAACCGCCTGATCCAGATTGGCATCCGGCATGACCACCATGTGGTTCTTGGCGCCGCCCAGGGCCTGCACCCGCTTGCCGTGGGCCGAGGCGGTGGCATAGATGTACTGGGCGATCGGGGTGGAGCCGACAAACGACACGGCACCGACCCTCGGGTCGGTCAGCAGCACGTCCACCACCTCCTTGTCGCCGTTGACCACGTTGAGCACCCCGTCCGGCAGGCCCGCCTGTTTGAGCAGTTCGGCCATGCGCAGGGAGAGGGACGGATCCTTCTCCGAGGGCTTGAGGATGAAGGTGTTGCCGCAGGCCAGGGCCACCGGGAACATCCAGAGCGGCACCATGGCCGGGAAGTTGAACGGGGTGATGCCGGCGCAGACCCCCACCGGCTGCATCATGGAGTGACTGTCCACCCCGCGGCCCACGTTGAGGGAGTGCTCCCCCTTGAGCAGGTGGGGAATGCCGCAGGCAAACTCCACCACCTCCAGCCCCCGGGTCAGCTCCCCCTGGGCGTCGGAGAAGACCTTGCCGTGCTCGCGGCTGATGAGCTGGGCCAGCTCGTCCCTGTGCTGCTCCATCAGCTCCTTGAAGCGAAACAGCACCCGGGCCCGCAATAGCGGCGGGGTCTGGGACCACTCCCCAAAGGCGCGCTCGGCGCAGGCAATCGCCTCGGCACACTCATCGGCCGTGCTGAGAACGACGGAGCCCTGCTGCTGGCCGGTGGCCGGATTGAAGATGGCACCGAAACGCTCGCTGCGACTCTCGGTCGTCTCGCCGTCGATGAAGTTGTCGATCCTGTAACTCATAAATCCTCCGTGATGGGTCATCCGTCCTCCCCTCGCCGCGCCGGGGCAGCACAGGGGGATGACGCCCGGGACGAGCGCCATCCTGTGTGATGTGGGGGTCAGTCCTGGCCCTGCAGGGCGTCCTGCAGCAGGGTGAAGAGATCATCGATCTGGCTGCGCTCGATGATCAGGGGCGGCGACAGGGCGATGATGTCGCCGGTCACCCGGATAAGCGCCCCCTTCTCGAAACAGCGCACGAACACCTCGTAGGCCCGCTTGCCCGGTGCATCGGGCATGGATTCGAGCTCGATGCCCGCCACCAGGCCGTAGTTGCGCACGTCCTTCACGTGCTTGCAGCCCTTGAGGGAATGGGCAGCCTCCTCCCAGTAGCCCGCCAGCTCGGCTGCCCGGGTCAGCAGATTTTCGCTCCGGTAGATCTCGAGGGTGGCCAGACCCGCCGCCGCCGCCACCGGGTGGCCGGAGTAGGTGTAGCCGTGGAACAGCTCGATGGCCCCCTTGCCCGCAGCCATCATGTCGTCATAGATATGGTTTTGCACCAGCACGGCCCCCATGGGGATGGCGCCGTTGGTGAGCCCCTTGGCACAGGTGATCATGTCGGGGATGACGTCGAACTCCTGGGCGGCGAAGGGGGAGCCGAGGCGGCCGAAACCGGTGATCACCTCGTCAAAAATCAGCAGGATGCCGTGTTTGGTACAGATCTCCCGCAGCCGCTTGAGATAGCCCTTGGGGGGCATGATGACCCCGGTGCTGCCGGCGATGGGCTCGACGATGACCGCCGCGATGTTGCTGGCGTCGTGCAGGAAGACAATCTTCTCCAGTTCATCGGCCAGGGTGAGGTCTTCTGCTGGCAATCCCTTGGTGAACGCATTTTTCCCTATGTTGAGGGTGTGGGGCAGATGATCCACCCCGGTCAGCAGGGAGCCGAACCACTTGCGGTTACCGGGAATGCCCCCCACCGAGATGCCGCCAAAACCCACCCCGTGGTAGCCG
Source organism: Aeromonas sp. LsrichE-8G (assembly GCF_022869435.1). Lineage (NCBI taxonomy): Bacteria > Pseudomonadati > Pseudomonadota > Gammaproteobacteria > Aeromonadales > Aeromonadaceae > Aeromonas > Aeromonas sp. LsrichE-8G. The sequence goes on along the minus strand of NZ_JALIHH010000158.1, from coordinate 8,594 downwards.
CGCTCGCGGCCGATGAGCCGGGTACGGGTCCCCTGGCCGCGAGCCCGCTGCCAGGCCAGCGCAATCTTGAGCGCGGTGTCCACGGACTCCGATCCGGAGTTGGTATAGAAGACGTGACCGAATCCCTTGGGGGCGATCTCCACCAGCTGGTTGGCCAGCTCGAACGGCAGGGGGTGGCCCATCTGGAAGGTGGGGGCAAAGTCGAGGTGGGAGATCTGCTGGGAGACCGCCTCGGCGATCTCGCGCCGACCATGGCCTGCGTTGCAACACCAGAGCCCGGCAGTGCCATCCAGTATCTTGCGGCCATCCTCTGAGTGATAATACATCCCCTCTGCCGACTTCAGGATGCGCGGCGCCGCCTTGAATTGCTGGTTGGCGGTGAACGGCATCCAGAATGCGGACATGTCGGGGGTATTGATGTCGCTGACAGGTTTCATGGTCACCTCATCCTTAAGGCGTTTAGTAACACCCGGCTCACGCCTATTAAATTAAACACTTGAATCCATAAAAAAGGGCTTTTATCGCCCGGCTTGGTGTCACCCCTCAGGGGTGGTATAAGATATTTAACACAATTTTAATAATAGTAAACAGTCAAGGAGTGTCTATCGATGGATATCGGTCACCGCCTCAAGGCGGTTCGCACCAAGGCGGCCCTCTCCCAGCGCGAGCTGGCAAAACGCTCCGGTGTGACCAACGGCTTTATCTCCCAGATCGAGAAAAATCAGGTGAGCCCCTCGGTGGCCTCCCTGCGCAAGGTGCTGGAAGGCATCCCCATGTCATTGGCCAGCTTCTTCACCGACGAGACGGAGATGGATTCCGAGGTGATCTTCCGTGCGGACGACATGCCGGATCTCGGCACCCACCCCATCAGCTACCGTCTGGTGGGTCACAGCCGCGCCAACCGCGCCATCGGCATGATGCAGGAGATACTGCCCCCGGGCGCCGACACCGGTGACGACATGCTGAGTCACGAAGGGGAAGAGTGCGGCATCGTCATCCGGGGTCAGGTAGAAGTCACGGTAGGCGAGCAGGTTCACCTGCTGGCACCGGGGGATGGCTACTACTTCGACAGCCGCACCCCCCACCGTTTTCGCAACGTGGGGGATCAGGAGTGCGTGCTGATCTCGGCCAACACGCCCGCCAGCTTCTGACGGGCCTTCTCCCGGAACAGCCCGCCGGGATCCCCCCTGCCCGACCCAGGGATCAGGCCAGCGACACGGGCTCCCGCCCCGCCGCGCGACCCCCGACACCACAGCCCAGGGCGCCCGGTTTGCCCCGCCGTTGGCCCGGGTTGTTCGAGGTCAGTGTTTAATGAATTGTTACAAGATGGATTTACAAGCGGCAGGATGTTTAGCATATTGATACGCGGAGACTGACTTTCTGCCGGTTCAAGGAGTGAACATGAGTGACCTGACCCTGGCCCAGTGGCAACACAAGGCCGCCCATCTGACCCTGCCCTCGCAAGCCTTTATCGACGGCACCTACCGGGATGCCGTCAACGGCGCCACCTTCGATTGCATCAACCCGGCCAACGGCCAACTGCTGACCAGGGTCGCCTCCTGCGACGCCGCCGATGCCGAGCTGGCGGTCAAGGCGGCCCGTGCCGCCTTCGACGACAAGCGCTGGTGCGGCCTCTCTCCCAAGCAGCGCAAGCTCATCATGCAGCGCTTCGCCGAGCTGATACGCCTGAACCTGGTGGAGCTGGCACTGCTGGAGTCGCTGGATATGGGCAAGCCCATCGGCGACGCCATGGGGTATGACGCCCCCGCCGCCGCGAACTGCATCGCCTGGAACGCCGAGGCGATAGACAAGATCTACGATCAGGTCGCCCCGGTGGAAGAGTCCGCCCTGGCCCTGGTGACCCGCGAGCCCCTCGGTGTCGTGGCTGCCATCGTGCCCTGGAACTTCCCCCTGGTGATGGCCTGCTGGAAGCTGGGCCCGGCGCTCGCCACCGGCAACTCGGTGATCCTCAAACCCTCCGAGAAATCCCCCCTCACCGCCCTGCGCATCGCGGGTCTGGCGAAGGAGGCGGGCATCCCCGACGGCGTCTTCAACGTGCTGCCGGGCTTTGGTCACACCGTGGGCGAGGCACTGGCTATGCACATGGACGTCGACTGCATCACCTTCACCGGCTCCACCAAGATCGGCAAGCATCTGGTGCAGTGCTCCGGCAAGTCCAACCTCAAGCGCGCTTTTATGGAGTGCGGCGGCAAGAGCCCCAACATCATACTGGCGGATGCACCTGACCTGGACGCAGCCGCCCGCAGCGCGGCCGGCGCCATCTTCTACAACCAGGGCGAGGTGTGTACCGCCGCCTCCCGCCTGCTGGTGCAAAACAGCATCAAGCCCCAGTTCATGGAGCGGCTGCTGGCCCATGCCCGCGAGTGGATCTCGGCCAACCCGCTCGACCCCACCACCCGCATCGGTGCCATGGTGGACCACATCCAGATGGAGCAGGTGCTCAACTACATCGCCATCGGCCAGCAGGAGGGCGCCAAGCTGCTGCTGGGAGGCAAGCGTACCCAGCCCGAGGAGGGTGGCTACTACATCGAACCCACCATCTTCGACGACGTGACCCCGACGATGCGCATCTTCCGCGAGGAGATATTCGGCCCCGTGCTGGCGGTGACCGGCTTCGACACCCTGGAAGAGGCCATTGCGCTGGGCAACGACACCGACTACGGCCTGGCGGCCGCCATCTGGACGGCGGATCTCAACCAGGCGGTGAAAGGGTCGCGCGCCCTGCGCGCCGGCACCGTCTTCGTCAACAACTGGGATGGCGGCGACATGACCATGCCGTTTGGCGGTTTCAAGCAGTCCGGCAACGGGCGCGACAAGTCCCTGCACGCCCTGGAGAAGTACACCGAGCTGAAAAGCACCTGGATCCAGCTCGAATAACGTCATAAATGACGCTTATCAACAAAACAGGGGGAGAAATCCCCCTTTCTCATTTTTACTCTTTTATCCTCTCGCTCAATCGATATAATCGTCAAATAGCAAGCCATTAAATTTAAAGATAAAAATGCTGTTTTTTCTGGGAAGTGTACTGTTTCTGGTGGTGGGACTGCCGCTGCTGTTCTTCGTGCTGGGTCAGGGGGAAGCCTATGTCACCTGGGGCCCCTGGATCTCCGCCATCGCCCTCATGCTGTGGCTGCTGATGGACGTGGAGAAGATCCGCCGCGGGGGCGGTCGCTGAAGTCACTCCTGCTGTTAAAATCCCGTCAGACCCATTTATTGTCTTCTTTCCCTGCAAAAGGATCGCTACACTGACTTTTTGCGATGTTTCCCGACATCCGCACTCCAGTGAAGGTTATCCGCATGCAACAACAGATCCAGCGCCAGGGCGTCCTCTATGCCCTCGGCGCCTACACCCTTTGGGGCCTGGCACCCATCTACTTCAAGTCCCTCTCCGCCGTGCCGGCCGCCGAGATCCTGACCCACCGCATGATCTGGTCCTGCGCCCTGCTGATGGTGCTGGTGCTGCTCGGACGCCAGTGGCACAAGGTGCAGGCGGTGCTGCGCCAGCCCAAGGTGCTGCTCACCCTGGCCTTCACCTCCGTCACCGTCGGCGGCAACTGGCTGCTGTTCATCTGGGCCATCAACAACGGCCACATGCTGGATGCGAGCCTGGGCTACTACATCAACCCTCTGTTCAACGTGCTGCTCGGCATGGTGTTTCTGAGCGAGAAGCTGCGCCGCCTGCAGTGGTGGGCGGTAGGGCTCGCCTTTGTCGGTGTCGCCGTCCAGCTCATCGCCTTCGGTTCCCTGCCCTGGATAGCCCTGGTGCTGGCCTCGAGCTTCGCCATCTACGGCCTCATTCGCAAGAAGCTGGCCCTGGACGCCCTCACCGGCCTGCTCATCGAGACCCTGATCATGCTGCCGCCAGCCGCCTTCTATCTGTGGGGCATCGCCGACAGCCCCACCAGCCACCTCACCCAGAATGACTGGCACCTGAACCTGCTGCTCATCGCCGCGGGCGCCGTCACCACGGCCCCCCTGCTCTGCTTCACCGCAGCGGCCACCCGGCTCAAACTCTCCACCCTGGGCTTCTTCCAGTACATAGGCCCCAGCCTGATGTTCATCCTGGCGGTGACCCTGTATGGCGAGGCGCTGGCGCTGGACAAGATGATCACCTTTGGCTGCATCTGGAGCGCCCTGGTGCTGTTCAGCCTGGATGGCCTGCGCAGCGGCAAGCGGCGCCAGGAGGCCGGCTGAGGCGCCAGCGCAATAATCTACAAGCCACGGGGCCGCTTTCGGGGTATCAATAGGGGATGAACGCACCCCAATCCCGCATCCACTACTGGCAATCCCGGCTGCTGCCGGGGGTTGAACTCTCCCACTCCCACCACAGGGAGTTCAGCTATGGCCGCCACGTGCATCTGGACTATCACATCGGTCTGGTGCAGCGGGGCGGCCAGAAGTTCATCCACAAGGGGAACAGCCACAACCTGGTGCGCGGCGAACTCTCCACCGTCAACCCGGACGAAATGCACGACGGCCTCAGCCTGCTGCCGGAAGGGTACGAGGTGCGGGTCTTCTCCATCGCCCCCGAGCAGCTGGCCCGCTGGCTGCCGGAACACCCCGAGCCCTTTTTCCACCAGGGATTGCAGAGCCGCCCCGACCTCTATCAGGGCTTTGCCCGCCTGCACATGCACCTGGACGGCCCTGCCCCCGACGGCCTGCTGGCGGAGAGCCAGTTGCTGGCCCTGCTGGGCGAACTGTTCCGGCTCGCCCCCGAGCGACACGCCCTGGCGGATCCCCAGCTCAGGTTCCTGCGCGACCATCTGCTGGCCCGGCTGGACGAGCGCCACACCCTGGAAGACCTGGCCGCCCTGTTCGGGCTGGATCGCTTCGCCTTCCTGCGTCAGTTCAAGAAGAAGACCGGCATGACCCCCTATGCCTGGCTCAAGCGGCTGCGCCTCGAACAGGGCAAGCGCCTGCTCGGCAGCGGTCTGCCGGTGAGCGAAGTGGCACTGGCGGTGGGCTTCTTCGATCAGAGCCACTTCCACCACGGTTTTCGTCAGGCCTTCGGGCTCACCCCGGCGGAGTATCGCCAGCAGATGCTGCCCGCCTGAATCGTCGCCGCTGCAATCTTTTACAATCTCCCGTCCCCCGTCCTGCCCCATGCTGTCACCTCCATACCGCTGTCGGAGGTCTTTTATGTTCACCAGCCTGTTTCTGACCCTGGGTCTCGTCCACCTCGTCGCCCTGGCGAGCCCGGGCCCGGATTTCGCGCTCATCCTGCGCACCAGCCTGCACAGGCCCACCGCCCTCGGAGCGGCCCTTGGCATCGCGCTCGCCATCCTGCTCCACGCCACCCTGAGCCTGACCGGCATCAGCCTGCTGATCGCAAGCCAGCCCTGGCTCTTTCTCGCCGTGAAACTGGTGGGTGCCCTCTATCTGGGCTGGCTGGGCTGGGGGGCGCTGAAAGCGGCCTGGCAGGGAAGCGGGGATCTGGCGCTGCGCGCCGGAGGCGAGCGGCCGGGCTGGCGCAAGGGGGTGAAGAGCGGGCTGGCCACCAATCTGCTCAACCCCAAGGCGATGCTGTTCTTCATGGGGCTGCTGGCCGCCATGGTGACGCCCCAGGTGGATGGCCTGACCCGGGGATTGCTGATCCTGGAGCTGTTCCTGCTCTCCCTCGTCTGGTTCAGCGCCCTGGCCTGGAGCCTCTCCACTCCCCGCGCCCAGCACCTGCTCGGCCGCATCCAGCGCCCGCTCAACCTGATGACGGGCCTGCTGTTTGGCGCGGTCAGCCTCTCCATCCTGGTGGATCTGCAGGGGCACTGGCCAGCGGCCTGACCGGCACGTCCTTGTTGGCGGCAAGCAGGGAGGGGCCTTGACGGACGGCGCGACTACTCCCCGCGCCGCATCCCCTTGCGCAGGTAGACGTAACCCTCCCCCGGGCTGCCCCAGCGCTGATGGGCGCCGTTGTCATAGGCCCTGTCCAGCAGCCGGACACTGTCCGGGCCGATCCAGAGGTACTGCACCAGGGTGGTGGCACCGCCAAAATCGGTGGCGCAATGCCCGACCCGGGTCTGTCCTTTGTACTCCCCGCCCGGCTGGCGGGTCAGCCAGATCTCGCACCCTTCGCGCAGGGAGAGTTGCTGCGGGGTGAGGGAGTCGAGCAGCTCGGGCCGACGCCAGGCGCCGGCAAAATCCGTGGCCCTCGGCATGGTCAGTTCGGCCATCAGGATGCGGCCATCGGGCAGGGAGGAGAAGCGGTAGATGCGCTGGCGAAACGGCCGCTGCGCCCGCTCGGTCAGAAACTGCTCCGCATAGACCCAGCGGAAGGGGCCCTCCCCGGGCCAGATCTCCACCAGCCGCAGCTCGGCACTGGTGAAGCGGGCATCGAAGGTGGCCTGCTCCTGGCTGGAAAACTCCCCCGAGAACCAGGAGAGCAGGGGCTCCAGCCTCCCCTGCGTGGCATGGGGGCCGGGGGCCGTCACGAAGGGGACGGGCGCCGCCCAGATCAGGCTGGCGTAAAACAGCCCCAGCAGGGCCGCCATCAGCTGTGTCATCGAATCCTTCCGAGTCGCTTGCATGGCGGCGATTATATGAGCGAACGGTGACAATAACCTCTATCTTGATCAACTCCTTGAAGAGAAAACGAAAAATCCTCTCTGCAGGCGAAAGGAGGCGACGCCCCCCCGCAGGCCACGGGGATGACGGCTATCCTTGCTGCGACCCGTCCCTGTTGCCACCAAGAGGAGTCCCCCATGAACACAGTCACCCTGCATCGCGTGCTCAAGGCCCCGCCACAGCGGGTTTACCAGGCCTTTATCGAGCCGGACGCCCTGGCCAAATGGCTGCCCCCCCATGGCTTCACCTGCAAGGTGGCGGCGCTGGATGCCAGGGTCGGCGGCCAGTTCAGGATGTCGTTCACCCACTTCGCCAGCGGCCACACCCACGCCTTCGGCGGCGAGTATCTCGCGCTGGAGCCGGGCAAGCGCATCCGCTACACCGACCGCTTCGACGACCCCAACCTGCCGGGGGAGATGCAGGTCACCATCACCCTCACCCAGGTGCTGTGCGGCACCGATCTCGCCATCGAACAGGCGGGTATACCGGCGGTCATCCCGGTGGAGATGTGCTACCTCGGCTGGCAGGAGTCCCTGATGCAGCTCGCCACCCTGGTGGAGCCCGAGATCCCCGCCGAGTGACCCGACACGGGGGCTCCCCCCGGTGGCCCCCACATAGATACCCCTTGTGAGAGAGGGGCCTGATCAGGTATCTCTGTGGGCAGGGCGGGCTGCGCTCTTGCAGCGACCATCCACCGCCAGGAGCCCCCATGAAACGAGTCTTGATGATGACCATGGCCGCCGCCCTGCTGGGCGGGTGCAGGCGGCCATCACCAACTTCGACCTGACCCGGCCCGACCCCAAGCTGCGGGATCTGCTGCCCGCCAAGATCGCCATCAACGTCACCCGCGAGGTAATAGGCAAGGAGCCCTATCTGCTCAGGGTGGGCAGCATGGCCCAGTTGCTCGACGCCCAGAGCGGCAAGCTGCTGGTGCGGGTGATGGACGCTCGCGAGAGCCCGGACACCACCCACAAGGATTCCCCCATCACCGCCCAGGAGATGGAGAAGATGATCGATCAGTGGGCCGCAAGTCGCGCCAAACAACTGGCCGACAACCTGGGGCGCTGAGCCGGGCCGAAAACGACAAAGCCTGCCAGGGGGCACAATGCTGTTCAGATAAGCACTTTTTTGACTGATTATTCATAAATTGGATTTGAGTTGAGGGGGCAAGGCTGTGTCCAGTCGATCTTCCTCCAGCCTTTATCCAGCGGGGCTTGCAATAGAAAGAGGGAGGCATCATGCCTCCCTCGATTTTTTGTCCTGATACTACGTGGACTGGAACTCAAATTCTCTTAAGTGAACAGCATTGCTGCCAGGGGGCAGGCTTTGTCGTCGCTGAAGCGCGGTTTATTGCAGGTTCAGACCGCCCAGGTAATCCCGCTTGCCCAGATCCACCCCGGCCTGGCGCAGCAGGGCATAGGTCATGGTGAGGTGGAAGTAGAAGTTCGGGATGCCGTACTCGTGAACGCAGCTGTGGCCGTCCATCCCCTTGCCACCGGCCCAGTAGGGGTAGTAGTGGCCGCTCGCGTACTGGCTGAAATCCGCCTCCAGCTTGCCTTGGGAAGGTGCGAATAAGCGGGGAAATTCTTCTCGGCTGACTCAGTCATTTCATTTCTTCATGTTTGAGCCGATTTTTTCTCCCGTAAATGCCTTGAATCAGCCTATTTAGACCGTTTCTTCGCCATTTAAGGCGTTATCCCCAGTTTTTAGTGAGATCTCTCCCACTGACGTATCATTTGGTCCGCCCGAAACAGGTTGGCCAGCGTGAATAACATCGCCAGTTGGTTATCGTTTTTCAGCAACCCCTTGTATCTGGCTTTCACGAAGCCGAACTGTCGCTTGATGATGCGAAACGGGTGCTCCACCTTTGCCCGGATGCTGGCTTTCATGTATTCGATGTTGATGGCCGTTTTGTTCTTGCGTGGATGCTGTTTCAAGGTTCTTACCTTGCCGGGGCGCTCGGCGATCAGCCAGTCCACATCCACCTCGGCCAGCTCCTCGCGCTGTGGCGCCCC
>NZ_JALIHH010000157.1:0-422 GCF_022869435.1 Aeromonas sp. LsrichE-8G | reverse complement strand
TGAGCGATGGCCAGCCGAGAAGGTGATGGCATTGTATCGTTGCCGTTGGCAGATCGAACTGTTGTTCAAAGAGCTGAAATCACATAACCGGTTGAAGGCGTTCGCGACACGACAAAAAGCGATAGCGGAAGGCTTGATCTGGGCTAGTTTGCTGGCCTTGCTGGTCAAACGTCGGCTGGCGCTGACGCTGATTGGCAGCGCGGAGTTATCGATGCTGAAGATTGCCAAAAACAGCGCGCTTTGGTTAATGCCGATATTGGCGAGCATCATCCATGGTGCGTGGCAGGAAATAACAGAGAAGTTGGAGTGGGCAATGGTGTATTTATCCAAAAACGGCAAAAAGAGTAGGCAGAGAAAATCCAAGCAAAACAACACGTTAGACGGTATTATTAATTCGCTTGCCGCTTAAGGTTCTGTACATG
>NZ_JALIHH010000001.1:0-60464 GCF_022869435.1 Aeromonas sp. LsrichE-8G | reverse complement strand
CAGCAGCGGGCACGACCAGCCAGCCGGGGCGCAACGTCCGGGCAAAATCAGGGCTGAATCGTTCGATATTAGATCAGGGCTGGTTTGAGCTGCGCCGCCAGCTCGAATATAAGCAGGCATGGCGAGGCGGTCAGGTGTTGGCGATAGACCCGGCCTACACGAGCCAGCAGTGCGCCTGTTGTGGGCATACTGCGAAGGATAACCGCCAGACGCAAAGCCAGTTTAAATGCGCTGCGTGTGGTTATGAGGCGAACGCCGATGTGAACGGCGCTCGCAATATTTTAGCGGCGGGACACGCCGTTTTAGCCTGTGGAGGCGTGGTGCAATCAGGCCGCCCGATGAAGCAGGAACCCGGTACTGCGCGAGCAGCTATCACCCAGTAATGGGAATCCCCCTCCTGTGACGCGAAGCGCTAAGGTGGGGGAGGATGTCAACGAATCGGTCTATTGCCTGGACCCGGATCAGAACCTCATCGAGATCAGCCGCTATTGCTGAGCTGCTGGCACCTTGCGATTTGTGTCATTGCTCCCTGGTGCGCCCCTTGCGCAGCAGAGGGATCACGGTGAGCACTATGCCGGTGAAGAGCAGCAGATAGCCCAGGGGCAGCAGGGCAAAGGGTTCGTGCAGGAATCCCTGGGCATCGAGGGTGGAGCCCAGCAGGTTGAAGGCCACAAAGCAGCCGAGCCCGGCCAGGATCAGCAGGGCACCTATTTTCATCGTCATCTTGTCATCCTCGTCAGCGAGATGGAGCGGATGGGAGACTTTCATGCCTGGGTGAAGAGGGTGTGAAGTCGCGCCAGGCACAAAACACAACGGCAGCCCTTGGGCTGCCGTTGAGTTGAGGGTGAAGCTCCGGGCCAGGGCGCTCAGCAGACCCCTTGCGCCAGCATGGCGTCGGCCACCTTGACGAAGCCGGCAATATTGGCGCCGCTTTCGTAGTTCACATGGTCATCATCCTGACCGTAACGGACACAGGTGGCATGGATGCTGGTCATGATCCCCTTGAGGCGAGCGTCCACCTCCTCCCGGGTCCAGGAGAGGCGCTGGGCATTCTGGCTCATCTCGAGGCCCGAGGTGGCAACCCCCCCGGCGTTGGCCGCCTTGCCCGGGGCGAACAGCACCTTTGCTTCGTGGAAGAGACGGATGGCGGCGGCGCTGGAGGGCATGTTGGCCCCCTCGGCCACCAACTGCACGCCGTTGGCAATAAGCTGCACCGCATCTTCGGCATCCAGCTCGTTCTGGGTGGCGCAGGGGAGGGCGACGTCGGTCGCCAGGTGCCAGGGGGTGCGGCCGCTGAAGAACTCGAGCCCGAGCTCATGGGCGTAATCCGCCACCCGCTTGCGCTGCTCGTTTTTAAGCGCCATCAGGCGGGCCAGCTTCTCGGGGGTGAAGCCGTCCGGATCATAGACGGTGCCGCCGGAGTCGGAGGCGGTGATGACCCGGGCGCCGAGGGCCATCGCCTTCTCGATGGCGTATTGGGCCACGTTGCCCGAGCCCGACACCGAGACCCGCAGGCCATCGAGGGACTGGCCGCGATGGGCCAGCATGGCGTCGACAAAGTAGAGCAGGCCGTAGCCGGTGGCTTCCGGACGAATGAGGCTGCCGCCAAAGGAGAGTCCCTTGCCGGTGAAGACGCACTCGGCGCTGTTGGTGAGCTTCTTCATCATGCCCGCCATGTAGCTCACCTCGCGCCCGCCCACCCCGATGTCGCCCGCCGGCACGTCAGTGTTGGCCCCCAGGTGGCGATAGAGCTCCAGCATCAGGGCCTGGCAGAAGCGCATCACTTCTCCTTCGCTCTTGCCCTTGGGATCGAAATCGCTGCCCCCCTTGCCGCCGCCCATGGGCAGGGTGGTGAGGGCGTTCTTGAAGGTCTGCTCGAAGGCGAGGAATTTCAGCACCGAGAGATCCACCGAGGGGTGGAAGCGCATGCCGCCCTTGAAGGGGCCGATGGCGGAGCTGTGCTGCACCCGGTAGCCGCGGTTCACCTGCACCCGACCCTGGTCATCCACCCAGCTCACCCGAAACTGCACCAGGCGCTCGGGTTCCACCAGTCGCTCCAGCAGGCCGTGTTGCAGGTAGCGGGGGTGGCGCTCCACATAGGGCCAGATGGAGGCGATCACCTCGCTCACGGCCTGGATGAACTCGGGCTGGTGAGGGTTGCGGCTGGCGACCTGGGCCAGGAAGGCCTCCTGGGAGAGGGAATGACTCATCTTTAACTCCTGTCGTGAATGATGAAAGTGGCGTCCTGCCAGAGAGGGGATCATGCCCGTCTTCAGGGTTCGCGGGGCTCAAGGGGCCCGTTGTTGCGCCCCGATGGGGGTGTCATTTCCCGTCGTCGGCGGGTCAGAGCAGATAATTCGCGATGACCAAAATCTTTTTATGCATTTTTGCTGGATAAATATCAAGCATTAGATCATCTGGCTATCTGCCAAAGGCCGCACCCTATCTTCGGCGGCGGGGGCCCGGCCCATGAAGTGAGCACCATGAAGTGAAAAGAGGCGGGGAGTGCGCGGTGCAGCCCAATCAGGGCCGCGGCGTCACCGCACGCTGGATAATGGGGGCCTGCTGCTGCATCAGGGGCAGCACCCCCTGTGAGCCAGCAGCCAGGGTGCGACGGGGCCGGGCGCGGGCGCGTGCAATGTGCTACTGTAGCGGCGTTTTTTGCCGAACATGCAGGGCGCAGGCCCTTATTTCATGGAGTTGTATGCAGACGAACCCGACCACAGCGCGGCTGATCCAGCCTGCCATTCTCAAGGCCCATCCGACCCGGGAGGTGACCCATGCTGGCCGATGAATCCATGCGCCTGAACAAATACATCAGCGAGAGCGGCATCTGCTCCCGTCGTGAGGCCGATCGTTTCATCGAGCAGGGCAACGTCTTCATCAACGGCAAGCGGGCCGGGGTGGGAGATCAGGTGTTTGCCGGGGATCTGGTCAAGGTCAACGGTCAGGTGATCGAGCCGCGCGAAGCCGACAGCCTGGTCTTCATCGCCCTCAACAAGCCGGTGGGCATCGTCAGCACCACGGAGGCGGGGGAGAAGGACAACATCGTCGACTTCGTCAACCACAGCACCCGCATCTTCCCCATAGGGCGCCTCGACAAGGACTCCCAGGGGCTCATCTTCCTCACCAACCACGGGGATCTGGTGAACAAGATCCTGCGGGCGGGCAACGATCACGAGAAAGAGTACCTGGTGACCGTGGACAAGCCGGTGACCGACGAGTTCGTCCGGGGCATGGCGGCCGGGGTGCCCATCCTCGGCACCGTCACCAAGAAGTGCAAGGTGAAGAGAGAGGCCCCCTTCGTGTTTCGCATCACCCTGGTGCAGGGGCTCAACCGCCAGATCCGCCGCATGTGCGAGCACTTCGGCTTCGAGGTGACCAAGCTCGAGCGCATCCGCATCATGAACGTCAGCCTCAAGGGGCTGCCGGTGGGGGAGTGGCGCGATCTCACCGACGACGAGCTGATCGAGCTGTTCAAGCTGATTGAGGACTCCTCCTCCGAGGCCAAACCGGCCAAGGGGGCTCAGGTTGCCAAGCCCAAGGCGGCTGCGGCCGGCACCCCGGCCCAGGCCAAGAAGCCGCGGCGCAGCGACGATCACGAGATTGGCGGGCGGCCCAATGTGCCGGGTCCCGAGGCCTTCGAGAAGAAGAGCCCCGCAGGCAAGGGCGGGGCGGGCAGAGGGGCTGCCAGCAAAGGTGGAGCAGGTAAAAGCGCGCCCGGCAAAGGGGGCAAACCCGCCCCGGGCAAACCGCGGCCAGGGCAGGGCGGGCGCCAGAAGAAGGGGCGCTGAGCGCCAGGCCTTCCCGCACCCTGATGAACAACACCGGCCAAGGCCGGTGTTGTGCTTTCTGGCCCCCAAGGCCGGTGCTCGCCGGATCAGGCAGGCTTGTGGCCTGCCGTCTGCACAGCCATGGCCTGCTCCGGGGGCAGGCCCATGGCCCTTGGGTAGTGGCGCGGGTTGAGACGCACCACCAGCAGGCTCATCAGGACCAGGGCACCGAGCTGCCACTGCCAGGCGGCGGCGAAGTCACCGCTTGCATGGTGCAGGCGGGCCGCCACCCAGGGGCCGGTAGCCGCCACCATGAAGCCGACCCCCTGCATCAGGGCGCAGAGGGCGCCCGCCCGGCGTGGGTCGGGCAGGTGATCCAGCGCAATCACCATGATGAGGGAGAAGCTCCCCCCAAGCCCGGCGCCGCACAGCAAGCACCAGAGCAGGGGGGCGGTCTGGGGAGCGAGCCAGAGGCCGCCAAAGCCCGCCAGCTGCATGGTGATGGCCAGCGCCATCCAGGGGCGGCGGTCCAGCCGACCGGCTGCCAGCAGAGGCAGGCCAAGGCCGCTCGCGGTCTGGGCCAGGGCGAGCCAGGCCACCAGCTCGCCCCCTTGCTGGGCGCTCCAGCCCGCCGCCATGTAGGCCGGGGCCAGCCAGGCCACGACGATGCCGTAGCCGCTGTTGATGATGCCAAAACAGGCGATGAGCAGCCAGGTGCGGGGCAGGGGGTGCAGCCGCTGCTCCCCGGTGGGGGCGGGCGTGCAGGCCGGGGCGGGCAGGGGCACCCGCCAGGCCAACCAGCCGAGGGCCAGCAGCACCGGCAGGCCCCAGAGCGCCAGCGCCCGAGACCAGTCCAGATACTCGGCAAGGCGCGGGGTGAGCACGGCCCCGAGCGCCCCGCCCCCCATCATGCAGGCGGAGAAGATCCCCATCACCAGGGGCACCTTTTGGGCGAACCCCTCCTTGATGAGGCCGGGCAGCACCCCCTGCACCAGGGCTGAGCCCAGCCCGCACAGGGCGGCGCTGGCGATGAGCAGGGCGCCACTCGCGAGATCGAGGCGCAGGGCGCTGCCAAGGGCAAGCAGCAGCAGGGCCGTCCCGAGCAGGGGGCGCGGGCCCGTGCGACCCAGGAGCGCCGGGGTGAGCAGCACGCCGACCCCGATAAGCCAGAGGGGCAGCAGGGTGACCCAGGCCAGGGTATCCACCCCCAGGGCCAGCCTCGCGTCGATGCGAGGGGCCAGGGGGCCGATGGCGGTGAGGAAGGGGCGCAGGTTGAGGGCGATGTGGATCACCAGCACCAGCAAGGCGCCGCTGCCCGGGGGGAGGAGGCGCTTATGCATGGGGCAGGGGACCGTAGAGGGTTTCGGCCGCGATGGGGCTCGCCAGCTTGATGAGGGGCAGGGGCGGCGGACTCAGCGGCAGTCGCAGCGCGGCGTAGGCTGCGCGGCTGTCATAGCCGAAGGGGGCGGCATCGTCGTTGTCAAAGGCGTAGTAGACCGCCTGGATGCCGTTCATCACCAGGGCCGACAGGCACATGGGGCAGGGGTGCCCGCTGGCATAGACGATGGCCCCTGCCAGCGGCCCCTGGCGACTCCCTTCCCGCAGCGCTTCCAGCTCCGCGTGACGGGTGGGGTCCCCCGCCTCCAGCATGCGGTTGACGGCGCTCGCCACCAGCCGGTTCTCCCTCACCAGCAGGGCGGCGAAGGGGCGCCCCCCTTGCTGGCGATGGGTCAGGGCCAGGTGCAGGGCCTGCTCCAGCCACTCCTGATGGCTGGGGGCCGAGGCGGCGGTGAGGGAGTTGAGGAGGCGGGCACCGGACTGGGAAGGGGGTGGCATGGTCATATCCTGGCAAAAAGGGGGAGGACAGCAGCCTAGAGGGTCGCCGCATCATTTGGAAATTAAATGATAAAATGACTTCCAGTGGTTTTATAAATGGAGATTGCCCATGGAGCGCCCCCTGCTGGACCCCCAATTGCTGCGGAGCTTCGTCGCCATCGTCGAAACCGGCAGCTTTACCCGCGCCGCCGAGCGTATCCACCTCACCCAGTCCACCCTGAGCCAGCAGATGCGCCGCCTGGAGCAACAGCTGGGTTGCACCCTGCTCGACCGATCCGGCCGCCAGGTGGTGACCACGGCCCAGGGGGAGACCCTGCTCGGGCTGGCGCGCCGCATCCTGGGGCTGCTGGCCCGGGCGGGGGAGCGGGTGAGCGAGGCGAGCCACCCCCTGCGCCTCGGGGTGCCGGAGGATTTTGCCGCGGGGGCCATGACCCCGGTGCTGGCCGCCTTCGCCCGCACGCACCCTCAGGTGCGGCTGGAGGTACAAAGCGATCTCAGCCATGCCCTGTGGCAGGCATTCGAAGGGGGAGAGCTGGATCTGGCCCTCATCAAGCAGGGGCGCGGCCAAGGGGAGCCCATCGCCCGCTGGCGCGAGCCCCTGGCCTGGGTTGACAGCCGGGAGTGGCCCGCCGCCGGGCGCGACCCCCTGCCTCTGGTGGTGTTTCCAAGTGAGGGGCTCTACCGGCGCCAGATGACCGACGCCCTGGATGCCGAGGGGATCCCCTGGCGCATCGCCTACGTGAGCGGCAGTCTCGCCAGCCTGCAAGGGGCGGTGAGCGCGGGGATCGGGGTCAGCCTGCTGCCGGCGCGCCTGCTGCAACCGGATCAGGTGGTGCTGGCCCACTGGCCTGCGGTGCGCTCGGTGGAGCTGGCCCTGCACCAGGGACCGGGCACGAGCGAGCCCCTCGCCCGGCTGGGGGAGGCGCTGATCGCGCTCTGTGACGAGGTGATGGGGCCGAGGTAGCCCGGGCGGCCAGGGGTCAGGCCAGGGCCTGTTTTGGTACCACGGCGAGCCAGATTTCCACTTCGCCGCTGCCGGTGACGGCGTCAAAGCGGGCGCCGTAGCGCTCGAAATCCGGCTGCTGGGCAGATTGATAGTCCGATTGCGCGAGCCACGCCAGGGCCTGGCGCCAGGTGTGTGGCAGGGTCGCGACATGCCCCTCATGCAAGAAAATGGCGTAGGTCTGGGGGGCGATGCGCATGCGGCCAAGCCCGGGAGGCAGCACCTCCAGGGCGGCGACCTCCACCCCGCAGAGGTATTCGCAGTGGGTGTCGGTGGCGGCGCAGATGACGCCATAGGCGTGCTCCCCGAGCTGGCCCGGCAGGGGAAGCAGGGCGCTGAGGTCGCGCCACTGGCCGGCGAAGTCCCCCTGCTCAAAGGGGTGGTGACGGCGCAACCCCCCGAGGAGCATGGCGCGGCCTTGTTCGATGCGAATGGGTGCTGACATGGTGCCTCCTGCGGGGGCGCTCAGGCCTCCCGACCTTCCTCGAGCTTGCGCTCATAATCCCGGCGAACGATGGCGAGTGCCGCCAGGGCCAGCGCGGGGGCGATGTGGTTAGTTTCCAGCAGTTCAATCAGATCCACCGCGAGCTGGACCTCGGGGGGGGCATTTTCCAGGGACATCTTGGGTTCTCAAGGGCAAGGGTGGTCGCCATTATAGCGCCCGGCGGCGCGAAGACACGCCCCGGCTGCCCGGGGCGGGACGGGTCACATGTGCTGGCGCATCTCCTTGTCCAGCTCCTCGCGCAGGGCCATCAGCTTTTTGGCGTACTGCTGCAACTGCAGATCGCTCTCGCTCACCGGCTGCCACTGGGGCACCGGAGTGGGTTTGCCATGCTCGTCCATGGCCACGAAGATGATGATGCAGTGGGTGGTCTTGCGCCGCTCCGGGTCGGTGGGGTGGCGGCTGTAGACATCCACCGCCAGGTGCATGCTGGTGGTGCCGGTGTGGATCACCTTGGCGTGCACCTCCACCAGTTGGCCTATCTGGATGGGGCGCAAGAAGCGGATGCCCCCCACATAGACGGTGACGGCATAGCCGCCACACCAGCCGGCGGCGCAGGCGTAGCCGGCCTGGTCAATCCACTTCATCACCATGCCGCCATGGACTTTGCCGCCAAAGTTGACATCGGCGGGTTCGGCGAGAAATTGCAGGGTCAGTTCACGGGCGCTCATGGTACTTCCTTATGTCGAGGCAAGGGGGGACTCCTTGGCTGTCCCCCGGGGACAATAGCAGCGGGCGGGGCCGGCACTGATCCAACCAGCGCCTCTTCTTGTCTGCGCCGTCATTCACCTTGAGTTCAGCGCAGGCGGCCCAGCATGACTCATCACGCGAGCGAGGAGGCCCCATGAAACAGATGCTGGAGCAATTGATGGGAGCTGGCAAGGGCTGGCTCAACGACGGTGGTGACACGCGCAAGGCCCAGATGAAGGGCATGGCCCAGGGGGGGTTGGCCGCCGGGGCCATGGCGCTGCTGCTTGGCAACAAGAAGATGCGCAAATATGGCACCAAGGTGGCGGCGGTGGGGGGGGCGGCAGCTCTCGGGGGGCTGGCCTACAAACTCTATCAGGACTGGCAGACCCAGCAGTCCACCCCGGCCCAGCCGACCCAGCCCCTGGACACCCTGGAGGGCAAGGCCCTGGATGCCCGCGCCAACCTGCTGGTGCGCGCCATGGTGGCGGCGGCCCGGGCCGACGGCCACATCGATGCCGCCGAGCGCCAGAAGATCCAGGAGTACCTGACCGAACAGGGGGAGCGGGATGCGGCCCGCTGGATTGACGCCGAGCTCTCCCGCCCCCTCGACCCCCATGTCCTGGCGCGAGAAGTGACGGACATGGAGCTGGCGACCGAGGTCTACCTCGCCTCCCTGCTCACCATCGAGGTGGATCACTTCATGGAGCGCGGTTATCTGGACGAGCTGGCGCGTGCCTTGAAGCTGGATGACAACCTCAAGGGGAGCATAGAGCGCCAGGTGGCCCAGCTGGGGGCGCCGGGCTGAGCCCGCATTGCCATCAGGATTGTCCACAAGGCCCCGTCATGGGGCCTTGTCGTTGCCGGGGCTGTTGATTGCCGTGACGAGCCGATAAGATGCGGGTTCCAAAGGGTGACCGCCGAGCCTCTTTCCTCGCTGGCGACCCTCACTGCAAGGAGCATCAGGTGAACATTCGCAAGGCAACTGAACAGGATATCGACGCCATTCTGGCCCTGAACCGGCAGATAGGTCAGCTCCACTTCGAGCAGGTGCCCGAGGTGTTCTGCCCCCCGTCCCCGGAGGACAGGGCCTTCTTGCTCGGCGCCATAGCCGACGAGGCGCGTCTTTTCTGCGTGGCGGTGGTGGCGGGGGAGGTGGCGGGCTTTCTCACCGCCCGCATCGACCTCAACGAGAGCGTCCCCTTTCTCAGCAAGCTGCCCGTCTGCCGCATCACGACCGTGGTGGTGGATGAGGGGCAGCACTCCCGGGGCATCGGCCGGGCGCTGATCGCCCACGGGAACCAGTGGGGCAAGGCGCGGGGCGCAAGCCAGCTGCGCCTGGAGGTGATGGCTTTCAACGAGCGGGCCAGGGCCCTCTACGAGCGATTGGGCTTCAAGGCCCAGTCACAGACCATGGCCAGATAAGGCGCACTCGCTTGCAAAAGGGCCCGTTACGGGCCCTTGTCGTGTGAGGCGTCAGGGGGGCTCTGCCAGGTTTCCCGTTGCCGGGCGATGAGGCCCGCCAGCCGGGTGAGGGCCGCGTCCAGTTGCGGGCTCCAGGGATGGGAGCTGTTGAGGCGCAGGCAGTGGTTGTGCTGGCCCTGGCTGGAGAAGAGGGCCCCGGGGGCGATGGAGACCCCCTGTTCGATGGCGCTGGCATAGAGCGCCCGGCCATCGAGGCGGGCGTCAAATTCGAGCCAGAGAAAGTAGCCTCCGTCCGGGGAGGAGATGCGCGCCTCGGGGAAGAGGCGCATCAGGGCTGCCCGCATCTGCTGCTGGCGCTGGGCCAGGGTGTGGCGCAGGCGGCGAAAGTGGGCGTCCACCCCGCCCTGGCGCAACATGTCGGCCAGCGCCAGCTGACTGGGCACATTGGTCGAGAGCGTCGACATCAGTTGCAGCCGCTGGATGCGCTCGGCGTGGCGCTTCGCCACCACCCAGCCGACCCGAAAGCCGGGCGCCAGACACTTGGTCCAGGAGCCGCACAGCAGGCTCTCTCCCCGCACATCCCAATGGGTGATGGGCCTTGGCCGCTCGCGCCCGACATAGAGCTCCGCATAGACGTCATCCTCCACCAGGGGGACCTGATGGCGGTTGAGCAGCCCCATCAGTGCCTGCTTGTGCTCATCCGGCATGGTGTGGCCGAGGGGGTGCTGCACATTGCCCATCAGCCAGCACGCCTTGACGGGGCGCTGGGCGAGGGCCTCCTCCAGCAGGGCGAGATCGATGCCCACCCCGGGGATCACCGGGATCTCCACCACCTTGAGCTTGAGCCGCTCGATGGCCTGCAGGGCGCCGTAGAAGGTGGGGGACTCCACCACCACCCAGTCGCCGGGCTCGGTCAGCACCTGAAGGCTGAGGGAGAGCGCCTCCATGGCCCCCGTGGTGATGATGATCTGCTGGGGATCCACCGCCATCCCCTCGCCGGCGTAGCGCCGGGCGATGGCGCGGCGCAGTGCCTCGTTGCCGGGGGGCAGATCTGCCACCGTGCTGAAGGGATCGAGGCGGCGCATGCAACTGCCGAGGGCCCGGCCGAGCTGGGGGTGGGGGAAGAGTGTCGGGTCCGCCACCGCCATGCCAAGGGGCACCAGCTCCCGTGACTTGCTCGCCTGCAGCACCTCGAACACCAGATCGTTGATGTCCACCGAGCCGCTGTAGCGGGCCTGCTGGGGCTGGCTCTCCCGCCGGGCCGTGCTCGCGGCCTTGACGTAGTAGCCTGACTGGGGCCGCGCCAGGATGAGGCCCCGGCTTTCGAGCAACTGATAGGCCTGGAGCACCGTCATGGGGCTGAGGCCATGGGTCTTGCAGCTCTGGCGGATGGAGGGGATGCGCTCCCCCGGCTGCCAGAGGCCGCTCGTGATCTGCTGTTGCAGCTGGTCTGCCAACTGGCCGTAGCGGGACATGGTGGGCCCAAACTGTTATAGGTGTTTTTCACTATAACTGCATCTGTTATAGGTGTCATGGACCATGGTGTACTTGGCGGGCGAAAACCTGTCCGTTAAATGCAACATAGAGAGTCATGCATGATAAGCCTGGATGATGTGGTCAGCCTCTCCCGAATACAGTTCGGGGCGACGGCGATGTTCCACTTTCTGTTTGTGCCCCTCACCCTGGGGCTGTCCTGGATCCTGGTGATCGCCGAGTCGGCCTACGTGATGACCGGCAAGGTGATTTACAAGGACATCACTCGCTTCTGGGGCAAGCTGTTTGGCATCAACTTCGTGATGGGGGTGACCACCGGGATCACCCTGGAGTTCCAGTTCGGGACCAACTGGGCCTATTACTCCCACTATGTCGGCGATATCTTTGGCACGCCGCTGGCGGTGGAGGGGCTGATGGCCTTCTTCCTCGAGTCCACATTGGTGGGCCTCTTCTTCTTCGGCTGGGACAAGCTCTCCCGCGGTCAGCACCTGCTGGTGACCATGCTGGTGGCGCTCGGTTCCAACCTCTCCGCCCTCTGGATCCTCATCGCCAACGGCTGGATGCAAAACCCGGTCGGCGCCGAGTTCAATCCCATGACCATGCGCATGGAGCTGGTGGACGTGGCCGCGGTCATCTTCAACCCGGTGGCCCAGGTCAAGTTCGTCCACACGGTGGCGGCAGGCTATGTGGCGGCCTCCCTGTTCGTGATGGGGGTGAGCAGCTGGTATCTGCTGCGCGGCATGGAGGTGCGCTTCGCCCTGCGATCCTTCGCCATCGCCTCGGGCTTTGGCCTCGCGGCCATCCTCTCTGTCATCGTGCTCGGGGACGAGTCGGGCTATCGCTCGGGGGAGGTGCAGAAGGTCAAGCTCGCCGCCATCGAGGCGGAGTGGGAGACGGAGCCCGCCCCGGCTTCCTTCACCCTGTTCGGCCTGCCGGATCAGCGTGCCGAGACCACCCACGCGGCCATCAAGATACCCTATCTGATGGGCATCATCGCCACCCGCTCCCTGGATGAGCAGGTGACGGGGCTCAAAGATCTGAAAGCGCAGCACGAGGCGCGCATTCGCAGCGGCATGTTGGCCCACGAGGCGCTCGAAGCGATGCGGGCAGATGGCAGCAACCAGGCGGCCCGCGCCACCTTCGAGCGCCACCGAGGCGATCTGGGCTACGGCCTCTTGCTCACCCCCTATGCCAAGGAGATTGGCAAGGCGGACGAGGGGGCCATCGCCAAGGCGGTGGCGGACTCCATCCCCCAGGTGGCGCCGCTGTTCTGGAGCTTTCGCCTGATGGTGGGCATCGGCGTGGCGCTGCTGGTGCTCTTTGCTGCCGCCTTCCTGCAACTGTGCCGGGGCCGGCTGGTGCAATCCCCGCGGCTGCTCAGGGCCCTGCTCTGGTCTATTCCGCTGCCCTGGATTGCCATCGAGGCGGGCTGGTTCGTGGCCGAGTTCGGTCGCCAGCCCTGGACCATCAGCGACGTGCTGCCGGTGTCGGCCTCCGTCTCCCTGCTGCAACCGGGGCAGCTCTGGTTCAGCCTCATCGCCATCTTCCTCATCTACAGCAGCCTGCTGGTGGTGGAGTTGTTCTTGTTGCGTCATGTGATCCGCAAAGGGCCTGCCAGCCTGCAGACGGGTCGTTATCAAGGTGAAGTGTTGCAAAACGGGAGTCCTGCCTGATGGATTACGAAACCCTGAAAGTGATCTGGTGGGGGCTGGTGCTCTTCCTGCTGGTCGGCTTCGTGGTGATGGATGGCTTCGATCTCGGGGTCGGCATGCTGCTGCCCGTGGTCGGCAAGACGGATGACGAGCGGCGGGTGCTGCTCAACAGCGTGGGGCCGGTGTGGGAGGGCAACCAGGTGTGGCTCATCGCCGGTGCCGGCACCCTGTTTGCCGCCTGGCCCCTGGTCTATGCCGCCGCCTTCTCGGCACTTTACGTGCCCTTCATGTTCCTGCTGTTCGGTCTCTTTTTGCGCCCGGTGGGCTTTGACTATCGCAGCAAGCTGCCGGACCCGGTCTGGCGCCGCTGGTGGGACCGTGCCCTGGTGGTGGGCGGTCTGCTGCCGACCCTGGTGTTTGGTGCCACCCTTGGCCTGGTGCTGCAAGGGCTGCCGTTTCGCTTCGATGCGGCCCTTCGTATCCACCATGGCGCCTTTGCGTTCCACTGGCCGCTGCTGTTGACCGCCATGGGAACGGCGCTGGCGCTGCTCTTGCTGCACGGTGCCAGCTTCCTGCAGTGCAAGACCCTGGGGGCCATAGCGGCGCGCAGCGCCCGCCTCGCCCTCTGGCTCGGCCCCCTGGCGAGCGCCCTCTTTGCCCTTGGCGGCGTCTGGCTTGGAGAGATGGCGGGGTATCGCATCACGGCCATCGGCGATCTCAACGGCGCCCTCACTCCGCTGATGAAAGAGGTGGTGGCGGTGCCGGCGGGCTGGCTTGGCAACTTTGTCGCCCATCCGGTGCTCTGGGCCGTGCCTGTGCTCGGGCTCCTGCTGCCCCTGGTGTGCGCGCTGGCAAGCCGCCTCGGCAAGTCCGGGCTGGCGCTCGTGGCCAGCGGCGGTGCCTGCGCCGCCATGATGCTGACCGTGGCCATCGCGCTCTTCCCCTTCGTGCTGCCCTCGTCCCTGGATCCGGCCAGCAGCCTGACCCTGTGGGACAGCACCTCCAGCGAGCGCACCCTGCTTATCATGCTGGGGATCGTCGGGGTACTGATGCCGGTCAACATCGGCTACACCCTCTGGGTCTATCGGGTGGTGCGCGGCAGGGTCAGCGCCGAACAGGTGCGCCAGCACGGCCACAGCCTCTACTAATCCGCTTCAACACAAGGATCAACGCGATATGTGGTATTTCACCTGGTTGCTGGGGCTGGGGTTCGCCTTGCTCTGCGGGCTGGTCAACCTGCTCTGGCTGGAGGCGCGCTGGGCTGCCGATGAGGATCTCAAGGAGCCCTGAGCCTCGCATCTTGCCCATGAAAAAGGCCGACACAGGGTGTCGGCCTTTTGCTTGCCCGGGGTCAGGCAAGGGCGGCGCGGCGCTCGCCCGCTTCGCTGACATGGGTGAGGCCGTAGGCCAGCAGGACGATGAGGGCGCCAATCCAGGGGGTGTGCATCAGGCCGAGGTGCTCCACCACGAAACCGCCGACCACGGAGCCCAGCGCAATGCCGACGTTGAAGGCGGCGATGTTGAGGCCGGAGGCCACATCCACGGCATTGGGGGTGTGGCGCTCGGCCTGTTTCACCACCAGTACCTGCAGACCCGGCACGTTGCCAAAGGCGAAGGCGCCCCACACCAGCACGGTCAGTACCGCCAGCACCGGGTGCGGCGCGGTGAAGGTGAGCACCAGCAGCACCACGGCGAGACCTGCAAACAGCAGCTTGAGCGCAGGCAATGGGCCCATCCGGTCGGCGAGCTTGCCGCCCCATATATTGCCGACGGCGACCGATACCCCGTACACCAGCAGAATGAGGCTCACCGCGCCGGCGCTAAAGCCGCTCACCTGTTGCAGGATGGGGGCGAGGAAGGTAAACGCCGTGAAGGCACCGCCGTAACCGAGCGCCGTCTTGGCGTAGACCAGCAGCAGCGGTTTCTTGGTGAGCACCGAGAGCTGCTCGCGAACGCTGGAGGCGGCCCCCTTCGGCAGGTTCCCCGGTACCAGCAGCAGGCTGCCCACCATGGCGACGAGGCCGAGCAGGCTCACCACCAGGAAGGTCTCGCGCCAGCCAAAGACCTGACCAATCCAGGTGCCAAGCGGGACGCCGGTCACCAGGGCGACCGTGAGGCCGCTGAACATGATGGCGATGGCGCTGGCCGCCTTCTCTTTGGCCACGAGACCCGTGGCGATGGTGCTGCCTACCGAGAAGAAGACCCCGTGGGCCAGCCCGGTGAGGATGCGGGCCACAATCAGGCTCTCGTACCCGGGGGCCTGCCAGGCCAGCAGGTTGCCGACGGTGAAGAGGGCCATCAGCCCCACCAGCAGCCACTTGCGCGGCAGCTTGCCGGTGAGTGCCGTGAGCACGGGGGCGCCGATGGCGACGCCGAGGGCATAGAGGCTGACCAGGAGGCCCGCCGAGGGGAGCGAGACATTGAGCTGCTCGGCGATGGTGGGGATGAGCCCCACGATCACGAATTCGGTGGTGCCTATGGCAAAGGCACTTAAGGTGAGGGCAAATAACGCCAGTGGCATAACAACTCCTTGGATTGGGACTCCCGACGGGAGAATGGCGCCAGTATGCCGAGGGTGTTTGTTGGTAAAAATGACGGCAACGTCAAATTACTTTTGCCAAATCAGCAGCAATGGGGCCGTGAAATGGGGTTCCGGGAGTGGGCGAGGCCGCGAGACACACACGGCCATGCAGCACAAGTGAATGCAGAGGCAAAGCCTGTAGAGGCAAGGCGTATAGAGGCAAGGCGTATAGAGGAAGCTGGGGACAAAAAGGCAGGGGCACAAAGAGGAAAGGGCAAGGGAAGGTGGCAGTCGCGCCCGGTATTGAGACAAAAAAACGGGAGGCACAGTGCCTCCCGCTCAGGTTCTCGTCGATGGTGTCGGGTTTTCTTTGCTCCCTTCTCCCCTTGCGGGAGAAGGGCTGGGGATGAGGGGGCTATCTGGTTGAAGGCCTGATGACCTGAATAGAAGAGCCTGCCCTCACCCTCTCCCATAGGGAGAGGGGATAGCCCGTGGTTGCAGTCTGTTCGTGAGGGTCGCCGCTATCCACCGCCAAATCGAGAGGCCATGGTTTAATCCCAATTCGGCGCAAAGTCCGGGTTGGCGCAGCGCTCACCCCGATCCAGGGTGGCGATGGCGGCCATCTCATCGCGACTGAGTTGCACCTTCAGCGCAGCCAGGTTGGCGGCCAGATTCTCCCGTTTGGTAGAGCTCGGGATCACCGTCATGCCCTGGGCCAGCAGCCAGGCCAGCGACACCTGGGCCGCCGAGACGCCGTGGCGCTGGCCGATCTCCATCAGCAGCGGCTCGGCGAGCACCTTGCCATAGGCGAGCGGCATGTAGGCGGTGATGGCGATGCCGTGGGCCTGGCAGAACTCCACCACCTTGCGGTTTTGCAGCAGGGGGTGGATCTCCACCTGCTGGTGGGCGATGGCGCCCGGCCCCAAAATCTTGATGGCTTCTTTAAGCTGGGCCACGGTGAAGTTGGAGACCCCGATCTCCCGGGTCAGGCCCCGGGCTTTGGCCTCGGCGAGCTGCTCCAGATAGACCGCCATCGGCACCTCATCCTGGGGGGAGGGCCAGTGAATGAGCGCCAGATCCAGATAGTCGGTGCCGAGTTTTTCCAGGCTCACTTCCAGGCTCGGGATCACCTTGCCCGGACCGAACTCGCTGGTCCACACCTTGGTGGTCAGGTAAATATCCTGGCGGGGCACGCCACTCTCGCTCATCAACTGGCCGACTTCGGCCTCGTTGTCATAGATCTGGGCGGTGTCGATATGGCGGTAGCCAAGTTCCAGCCCCTGGAGCAGGGAGTCGCGAAGTGGCTGATCTTTCAGGCGGAAGGTTCCAAGACCCAGGTTGGGCATCTTCATCATCAAATTCCTCAGGTTAGTGTTTCTACTGCGTAAAATGATGGGCTTTGCCTGCGCCGAGGGCGGAGGCAGTCAGGCGCGCCGGTAGCGGCTCACGACCCGGTTGGCAAACCAGGGGGAGGCGAGGCTGGCAAAGGCGATGTAGTGGGGCTGCTGCTGGTGGGCGAGCAGGGCGGCTTCACTCTCCCACTCCTCGTACAGCATCCAGCTATGGGGGCTCTCCAGGCTCTGATGCAACTGGTAGCGAAGGCACCCTGGCTCTTGCAGGGTAGCGGCGATCAGCGGCTCGAGGGCGGCGCGAAACTGGGCGGCGAATTCGGGTTTGGCGTCAAGCTGGGCAATCACAATCAGGGGGGATGGCATCTGAACCTCCTTGCAATATCGGCGGTCAGTATGCCCGCCACAGACTGGGGGAAACAGGGCAGCAGTAGCAAAACACTATTGAGATAAGAGCAGCAATGGGGCACATAAATGCCACCGACAAAGGGCGGTGTCAGGTGATAGCTAGATTTGTACAATCCATATGTACAAATCTAGGGAAGGTGCGAATAAGTCATATGGCACGAGAGCATTTACTGGTAACCCATTGATATTAAATGACTAAAATTTTCATTTTTTGTTCTTGGGATACTTGTTCGCACTTTCCATAGAGGTTACCAATCATGGAGTTGGCATCGAATGGCGATGATAATCTATTTGGTCCTCTAATTGGCAGCGCAAAGATCACAAAAATATGTTCACTCAGGCTTTTTGTTGTTGATACAACTAGGGACAACGGCTGGCTTGGTATATGGGGGTGGGGCTGAATTGTTTCTCGCCCCCCCTCGCCATCAGGCCGCCGGTTCGGACCAGACCGCAAACTCGTTGCCGCTGGGTTCCACAAAGTGGAAACGGCGGCCACCGGGAAAATCGAACAGGGGGCGCACTATGGTGCCCCCTGCGCCGGCTACCTTGCTCTGGGTCGCCTCGATATCGGCGCTGTAGAACACCAGGAGCGCCCCGCCCTGAGCACTCTGGCTGCACAGTTCGGTGCGGTAGAAGCCGCCATCCAGCCCTTCTCCCTCGAAGGCGCAATAATCGGGGTCGTAGTCGGCGAACTGCCAGCCGAAAGCGGCCTGAAAGAAGGCTTTGGTGGCGGCAATATCCCTGGCCGCAAACTCCACATAGTTCAGTTTTTCATGGGCCCTGGTCATAAGGCGCTCCTTGTCGACATCGGTGGTTATTTCGGTTGCCAGCGCTTTTGCGTGCGGCTCGTGGAGTGGGGCAAGGCGTCCCAGGGGGTCAGCTTGAGCTGCTTGCGCCTAAACCAGAACCAGGTCCCCATCAGCAGACCGAGCCCGATGCCAAACAGCAGGCTCTGGCGCAGGGCAAACCCCGGGCTCACCTCATCCTGCCAGCCGAGGCACCACATCAACACCCCCCAGATAGCGCCGATGGGGAGTCCCAGGGCAAGAACGTTGATCAGAAAGCGTTCGTAGTGGGGCGGCCTGATGGTGAACCCCGCCTTTCGCAGCAGCCAGATGATCGGCGGGTTGTAGTTGAGCGTTTGCACGCCCTTCTCGGCCAGCTCCCGATGGGCGGCGGCCAGCCTGTTGTCGAATGTCATGGATCGTCCCTGTCATAGTGTGGCGCCATACGGTGCCGGTTGGCGGCATTGTACTGGCAAGGGCGCAGATAAAACAGGTGGTGCGTCACGATACGAAGCGACGCCTGTCTTGCCAACTCCCGGCCATTGCACCTATAAAGACCCATTACTCTTGCCAGGATGACAACAATGAAGACCCATTCCGATGAATTGACCCTGTTTGTGGCGGTGGTGGAGGCGGGCAGCTTTCGCCAGGCGGCGGAGAATCTCGGCATGGATAATTCCGTGGTGAGCCGCGGCATCAAGCGCCTCGAAGAGAAGCTCGCCACCGTGCTCCTCAACCGCACCACCCGCCGGGTCAGCCTGACCGAGGAGGGGAGCTGGTTCTATCAGCGGGCGGTGAAGATCCTGGCCGAGATGAGCGAGGCGGAAGGGTTGCTGCTGATGCGCCGGGAGCAGCCGGAGGGCATATTGCGGGTGGACGCCGCCACCCCCTTCATCCTGCATAGATTGGTGCCCATCATCGGCGAGTTTCGCCGCCGCTACCCCGCCATCGAGCTGCAACTGCACAGCTCCGAGGGCTTCATCAACCTGATGGAGCGGCGGGTGGACATGGCCATTCGCATCGGCGAGCTGACGGACTCCTCCCTGCGGGCCCTGCCCCTTGGCCGCTCGCGGCTGCGGCTGCTGGCCTCCCCCGACTATCTGAAGGCACGCGGTACCCCGCGCCAGCCAGCTGACTTGCTGGCTGGCCACGAGCTGCTCGGTTTTTTGCACCCCGATCACCTCAATCATTGGCCCCTATTGAGCGAGGAGCAGGGGGACCGATTCGCCATCACCCCGACCCTGCGGGCCAGCAGCGGGGAAACCTTGCGTCAGCTGGCGCTGGCGGGGCAGGGGATCGTCTGCCTGTCGGACTTCATGACGGGGGATGACAGGGCGAGCGGGGCGCTGGTGGAGGTGCTGGCCCGCAGCAACAGCGGCGCCTCGCGCCCCATCCATGCGGTCTTCTACTCCGATGCCCAGCGGGACATCCGGCTGCGGGTCTGGCTCGATTTCCTGAAAGAGCAGCTCGGTGCTGAGGCGTTGTAGAGGGCTTGTCGACAGTTCCAACCCCCTCCACGAGGGGGAGGGGTCATTTTCTCCCACCCCTTGGCAAGGGGAGGGCTGGGGTCGGGGGCGGTCAGAACAGTCGTGCTCGCCAATAAAAAGAGGCCGACATCGCTGTCGGCCTCTTTGCTTTTTTCATCTCAAGGACGCGTTGGTTACCCCATCACTCCTCTTCGGCCCAGCGGCGTGAGCGTTCCACCGCCTTCTTCCAGCCGCTGTAGCGCTTGGCGCGATCGTCGCGGTCCATCTGCGGAATGAACTCGCGGTCCACGCTGAACTTGTCTTCCAGCTCGTCGGAGCTCTTCCAGAAGCCCACGGCGAGGCCGGCCAGGAAGGCGGCGCCCATGGCGGTGGTCTCGATGCGGGTCGGACGCACCACAGGGGTGTGCATCATGTCGGCCTGGAACTGCATCAGGAAGTCGTTGGCCACGGCGCCGCCATCCACCTTCAGGGCTGCCAGCTTGATGCCGGAGTCCTGCTGCATGGCATCCAGCACGTCGCGGCTCTGGTAGGCGATGGATTCCAGCGCAGCGCGGATGATGTGGTTGCGGTTGGCGCCACGGGTCAGGCCGACCATGGTGCCGCGAGCATACGGATCCCAGTAGGGGGCGCCCAGGCCCACGAAGGCCGGCACCAGGTAGACGCCGTTGGTGTCGCCTACCTTGCTCGCGAAGTAGTCGGTATCGCGGGCATCGTGGATGATCTTGAGCTCATCGCGCAGCCACTGGATGGTGGCGCCACCCATAAATACCGCACCCTCGAGGGCATAATTCACTTCCCCTTTCGGGCCGATGGCGACTGTGGTCAGCAGGCCGTTGCTGGAGCGAACCGGCTCGGTGCCGGTGTTCATCAGCATGAAGCAGCCGGTACCGTAGGTGTTCTTGGCCATCCCTTTTTCGAAGCAGAGCTGGCCGAACAGGGCGGACTGCTGGTCACCGGCGATACCGGCGATGGGGATGCGGGCGCCGCCGCCACGGGTGGTGTAGCCATAGACCTCGGAGGAGGGTTTGACTTGCGGCAGCATGGAGGCGGGGATGCCCAGCTCGTCCAGCATGCGCTCATCCCACTTCAGGTCGCGGATGTTGTAGAGCATGGTGCGCGAGGCGTTGGTCGGGTCGGTGACGTGCACCTCGCCGTTGGTCATCTTCCACACCAGCCAGGTGTCGATGGTGCCGAACAGCAGCTCGCCGTTCATTGCCTTCTCCCGGGCCCCTTCCACGTTGTCCAGGATCCACTTCACCTTGGTACCGGAGAAGTAGGCATCCAGCACCAGGCCGGTGTTTTCGCGAACGTACTCTTCAAGGCCCCGGGCCTTGAGTTCTTCACAGATGGCCGCGGTGCGGCGGCACTGCCAGACGATGGCGTTGTAGATGGGCTTGCCGGTGGCCTTTTCCCAGACGACGGTGGTTTCACGCTGGTTGGTGATGCCGATGGCGGCGATCTGCTCGCTGTGCAGGCCGCTCTTGGCCAGCACTTCGGTGAAGACGGAGGACTGGGTCGCCCAGATCTCCATGGGGTCGTGCTCGACCCAGCCCGCTTTCGGGTAGTGCTGGGTGAATTCGCGCTGGGAGGTCGCGACGATGTTGGCGTCCTGATCGAAGACAATGGCACGGGAAGAGGTGGTGCCCTGGTCCAGCGCAACGACAAATTTCTTTTCAGCAGACATGATGTTCTCCACGTTTTTATTTTCCACGTTGTTACACGTTGGGGAGGGCCGCTCTCAGGCGGCGGCCTCTTCTTTGTTAGACAGCTTGGAGGCTTCTTCGGTGGCGACGCGGTTGCCCGGGACGCAGGGAGCCAGCACTTTCACATACAGGGCGGTACCGATCTGGGCGCCGACGATGGGGCCAAGGATGGGGACCCAGAAGTAGGGGTTGTCACGACCACCGGTCAGGGCCACGTCACCCCAGCCAGCCACGAAGGCGAACAGTTTGGGGCCGAAATCACGGGCCGGGTTCATGGCAAAGCCGGTCAAGGGGCCGAGGGAGGCGCCGATCACCGCGATCAGGATGCCGATGAGCAGGGCGGCGGCGAAGCCTTTGGGGGCGCCGTTGTTGTTGTCACCCAGTGCCATGATGCCCAGCATCAGGACGGCGGTGATCACCATCTCGACCGCGAAAGCCTGCATGTTGGAGAGCAGGGCATTGGGGTAGGTGGAGAAGATGCCTGCGGTGCCGAGGCTCTCGACGCTGCCGCGCACCACGTTGTGGGTCAGCTCCCACTGGGTGAACAGGTTGCTGTAGAGGGCGTAGACCAGGGCGGCGGAGGCGAATGCCCCGGCTATCTGGGCGATGATGAAGGGCACCACCTTGCGCTTGTCAAAGCCGCAGAAGGTCATCAGTGCCAGGGTCACGGCAGGGTTGAGGTGGGCACCGGAGATGCCACCGGTGACATAGATGGCGATGGCGACACCCAGGCCCCAGGTAATGGAGATTTCCCATTGCCCGAAGTTGGCGCCAGCCAGCACCAGGGCGGCCACGCAGCCGACGCCGAAGAAGATCAGCAGGCCGGTGCCGATAAACTCGGCGAGGCACTCGCCAAGCAGGGTATTGGGTCTTTGTATGCTCATAGTTGTTATTCCTTATATCCACCCACAGTAGGTTTGATGTTCCGTTTTGTTATCTTTCATTCCCATTCATTGCGCCCGAAAACGTTTCTTCTTGTTTTTTGAGCTTGCGCAAACGTTATGCTCGTTTGCGCTCGTTCTTGGACGAGAGAGAAAATAAACCTTCTGCGTCAATTCACCATCCCCCCGCCACCGGAAATGTGGGCAAGATCCCATTCATTGCTAAGAAAATGTGACGAAAAGCAACAGTTGTCGGCCATATTACTCCTTAGTGAGTAGCCAAAAGCCACGCCATGCGTGGGCTGACCCTGGATGCGCGTTCACTCACAGCGTCACAATTTTTGTAATAAAACTGCAATAATTTAGCGCTCATCACAGATTAAATGTTCACAAATGAGCACAATAAGCTCGCTTGCGAATCAAGACGCGTCTGATCGCCGGCATGAGCGGGGCGTCCTCAACCGCCCAGAACAACAATAAAAGGAAGCAGAACATGCTTAGCAACTGCCCCGTAAACCCTCGCCCAATCGGGCGGGGATATAAGGGGAGCTAATCTGGTGTGTTCTGCGAGGCCACATACGCCTTGAGCGTTTCGATAGTGGCCCCGCCAGCACTGCAAGCAAAGTAAGAGCGCGACCACAGGAGCCCGCTATTACTTTGCTTTCGTAGGTGCGTATTCAATATGCGGATCTGGCGGCTACTGATCGACTTCAAATTATTGACCAACACACTGACGGCCAACTTCGGTGGATAGGCTACGAGCAGATGAACGTGATCGGCTTCGCCATCCATCTCCAGAATGTCGATCTCCAACTTCTCTGCCGCAGATAAAAATGCGCCGCGCATCTGCTCGATCATGGTGCCATCAAGCAGTTTGCGGCGGTACTTCGTGGTGAAGATTAAATGCACAACTAGCTTGCTGACGGAGTGACGCCTCCGCAGATACCTAGTCAAATCATCATGATGCACACTCACTTGCAATACTCCGTTAAAAGTCATACTGTATGGGTATCCTAGTAGCGAGCGGTGACTTTGAGAAGAGCAACGAAAGTACGCATTTATCCGACCGACGAACAAGCGGCATTCTTGAATGCCCAGTTCGGCGCGGTGCGGTTCGCGTACAACAAGGCCCTTCATATTCAACGACACATGTTCAAGCGTCACGGGATTTCACTGAAACCGAAACGCGACCTGAAACCCATGCTCGCAGTGGCGAAAAAATCGCGCAAATACGGCTGGCTAAAGGAGTACGATTCACTCGCCTTGCAGCAAGCGGTGATTAATCTCGACAAGGCATTCGCCAACTTCTTCAATCCCAAGCTCAAGGCACGAATGCCTACCTTCAAGAGCAAACGGGGCAGGCAATCCAGCTATCACCCCAACGGAAAGGTGCTCACAGCGGCTATCCAGTTGCCGAAGATGACGCCCATCAGGGCGGTCATTCATCGAGATATTATCGGCGTGGTATCCAGCATCACAGTCAGCCGTGGCCCGACAGGGAAATACTATGCTTCCATCCTTTGCGAGGATGGCTGCGAGGCTCCCGCCAAGCCCACCTTCATCACGGACGTGACTGGCTGTGATATGGGGCTGTCCCACTACCTCATTGAGTCGAGCGGCAAAAAGATTGCCAATCCACGCCACCTTATCAACGCCAGTCGCAATCTACGACGCAAGCAAAAGGCACTGTCTCGCAAGAAAAAGGGCAGCGCCAACCGTGGCAAGGCAAGACGGCAACTGGCCGCCCTGCACGAACGGGTAGCCAATGCCCGCGCCGATTTTCAGCACAAACTCTCTCACACGATGGTTGACGAAAACCAAGCGGTCATCGTGGAGACATTGAAATCAGCGAACATGATGAAAAATCACAAACTGGCCCGCGCCATTGGCGATGCTGGTTGGCATGGTTTCATCATGAAGCTGGAGTACAAGGCACAAGCGGCGGGTCGCCACCTAATCAAACTTGATCAGTGGTTTGCCAGCTCGAAACTGTGTAGCGATTGCGGCCACAAGATGCCGGACATGCCGTTGCATCAGCGGCAGTGGGTATGTCCAGCGTGTGGGGCAGGGCATGACCGCGACATTAACGCGGCCATGAATATCCAGCAACAAGGCATATTGGAATTAAAGGCGGCGGGACACGTCGTTTCTACCCATGGAGGCCAGCGTTAATCTGCCAATTCGGCAGTAGCGGCCTAAGAAGTGGGAAGCCTCGCCGCTTGCGGCGGGGAGCAGTCACTCTCTTCAGGCCTGCACCCCATATCGACCGGCTGCCGGCCGACAAGGTGGATCCCTTCTATAAACGCATGCGTTGGCAGGTGTTCTTCGGGATCTTCTTCGGGTATGCGGGTTACTACCTGGTACGGAAAAACTTCAGTCTGGCGATGCCCTACCTCATCGAGCAGGGCTTCTCCCGCGGGGATCTGGGTCTGGCCCTCTCCGGCGTCTCCATCGCCTACGGTCTCTCCAAATTCCTGATGGGGAACGTGTCGGACAGATCCAACGCGCGCAACTTCCTCTCCGCCGGTCTGCTGCTCTCGGCAGGCATCATGTTCATGATGGGGACCATGCACTGGGCTACCTCCAGCATTGGTATCATGTTCGTGCTCCTGTTCCTGAACGGCTGGGCACAGGGCATGGGCTGGCCCCCCTGCGGTCGCACCATGGTGCACTGGTGGTCGCAGAAGGAGCGGGGTGAGATCGTCTCGGTCTGGAACGTGGCCCACAACGTGGGCGGCGGCATGATAGGCCCCCTGTTCATCCTCGGCATGGGCTGGTTCAACGACTGGCGCAGCGCCTTCTATGTGCCTGCGGCGGCGGCGGCGGCCATCGCAGTGATCGCCTTCTTCGTGATGCGCGATACCCCGCAATCGGTCGGTCTTCCCCCCATTGAGGAGTACAAGAACGACTACCCGAAGGATTACAACGAAAGCCACGAGCAGGAGTTCTCCGCCAAGGAGATCTTCATGAAGTACGTGCTGCACAACAAGCTGCTCTGGTACATCGCCATCGCCAACGCCTTCGTCTACCTCATCCGTTACGGCGTGCTGGATTGGGCGCCCACCTATCTGAAAGAGGCCAAGGACTTCAGCGTGGATCACTCCTCCTGGGCCTATTTCCTCTATGAGTGGGCGGGGATCCCGGGCACCCTGCTGTGCGGCTGGATCTCCGACAAGATGTTCAACGGCCGCCGTGCCCCGGCAGGCATCCTATTCATGGTGCTGGTGACCCTTTCCGTGCTGGTCTACTGGTTCAACCCGGCAGGCAACCCGACCATCGACATGATGGCCCTGGTCGCCATCGGCTTCCTGATTTATGGCCCCGTCATGCTGATCGGCCTCTACGCCCTGGAGCTGGCGCCCAAGAAGGCGGCCGGTACCGCGGCGGGCTTCACCGGCCTGTTCGGTTATCTGGGTGGCGCGGTCGCGGCCAACGCCATGCTGGGCTATACCGTTGACCACTTCGGCTGGGACGGCGGCTTCATGGTGCTCACCGTCTCCTGCATGCTCTCCATCATCCTGCTGGCCATGACCCTCAAGCACGAGAACGAGTCGATTGCCGCCAAGGCGGCTGCCCATAAGGCATAAAACGTGATCCTGCCCTTATCGATTGGAAAAGGGATCAGGTACACTGCCAAAGGCCCCGCACCTGCCGGGGCCTTTTTTCGTCTCATCTGCGGAGTGCAAGCGTGAAGCAAACCCAACGACATCTGGAGATCCTGGACGTTCTGACCCGGCAGGGTTTCGTCTCGACCGACGATCTGGTGACCCATTTTGACGTCAGCCCCCAGACCATTCGCCGGGATCTCAACGATCTCGCCGAACAGAACAAGATCCGGCGCCATCACGGCGGGGCCTCACTGCATTCGAGCACCGTCAACACCGCCTACAGCGCCCGCAAGGTGATGCAGCTCAAGGAGAAGGAGCGCATCGCCCGGGAAGTAGCCGCCAACATCCCCGACGGCTCGTCGCTCTTTATCGACATCGGCACCACCACCGAGGCCATCGCCCGTGCCCTGCTCGACCACCGGGAGCTGCGCGTGGTCACCAACAACCTGAACGTCGCCAGCATCCTGACCGCCAAGGATGACTTCACCGTCATCATCGCCGGCGGCGAAATTCGCAACCGGGATGGCGGCATCGTCGGGGAGGCGACCCGCGACTTCATCGGCCAGTTTCGCATGGACTACGGCGTCATCGGCATCTCGGGCATCGACAGCGACGGTTCCCTGCTCGATTTCGACTATCACGAGGTGAAAATCGCCCAGGCCATCATCGCCCACTCCCGCCAGGTGTTCCTGGCCGCCGACCACACCAAGTTTGGCCGCAACGCCATGGTCAACCTCGGCAACCTCAACCAGATCCACGCCCTGTTCACGGATCAGGAGCCGCCGGAGAAGCTGATGCGACTGATGTCCCAGCATCAGATCGCCTGCCATATCTGCTGAGCTTCCCCGCACAGGCATCAGGCCGCCTCGGGGCGGCCGCTTTTTTTTCTGCCCCCTCCCGGCCTGCGGCGTCTCCCTTGCGTCGCCTAAGCGGCCAGTTCCTGGCGCTGACACTCCTTCTTTGACCCCCTGATGTTGCCCCCGCACTCGGGCACCCGGTTTGCACCGATGCTAGGCGCCTGCGAGGGATTCACGCCATCGCGTTCATCACCTTGCCCCATGGGCGCCCCCATCCGGGACTCTTTGTTCTCCTCCCTGCCCGAAATGGCTGTTTCCGGCAGACCTTAGCCTTGCCAGGCCGTCACCGACTGGCAGCATTTTTAGCATTGTGAAAACAATCGCGATCACATTTCTCTCACGAAATGTTCGTTTATTGGTTTTTCATGTTCTAATATGAGCGAAATCAAACATTGCTGTCATGGCAAACACAAAATAAGAAAGTAGGTGAACATGAGCGAACATTATGATCTGGTCGTCGTCGGCGGCGGCATCAACGGGGTCGGCATCGCGGCAGATGCGGCGGGGCGGGGGCTGAAGGTGGCGCTGTTCGAGGCGAGCGATCTCGCCTCTGCCACCTCGTCCAACTCCAGCAAGCTGATCCACGGCGGCCTGCGTTACCTCGAACATTACGAATTCCGGCTGGTGAAAGAGGCGCTGGCGGAGCGGGAGGTCCTGCTCGGCATGGCTCCCCACATCGCCCGTCCCATGCGTTTTCGTCTGCCTCATCGCCCGCACCTGCGTCCGGCCTGGATGATCCGAGCCGGTCTCTTCCTTTATGACAACCTGGCCAAGCGGGACAAGCTCAAGGGGAGCTGCGGCCTGCGCTTCCTGCCGCAGGACGGTCTCAAGAGCGGCATCAACAAGGGCTTTGAATACTCGGACGCCTGGGTCGACGACGCCCGGCTGGTGGTGCTCAATGCCATGCTGGCGCGGGACAAGGGCGCCGATGTGCAGACCCGTACCCGCTGCGTCAAGGCGGTGCGCGGATCCAAGCACTGGACCCTGACGCTGGAGCGGGAAGGGGGCGAGCAATTCACCGTCAGCTGCCGTGGTCTGGTCAATGCGGCGGGCCCCTGGGTCAAGACCTTCTATGACGAGAGCCTGAGCGAGAAATCCCCCCGCGGCATTCGCCTCATCAAGGGGAGCCACATGATAGTGCCGCGCATCCATGAGCGCGAAGAGGCTTACATCCTGCAAAACGAGGACAACCGCATCGTCTTCGTTATCCCCTACCAGCAGGACTATTCCCTCATCGGCACCACGGACGTGGAGCACAAGGGCAGCCCGCGGGAAGCCAAGATCAGCGATGCCGAGATCAACTACCTGTGCAAGGTGGTCAACGCCCACTTCACCAGGCAGATAAGCCCGGCAGACGTGGTGTGGACCTATGCCGGGGTGCGCCCCCTGTGTGACGACGAGTCCGATTCACCCCAGGCGGTGACCCGGGACTACACGCTCGAGCTCAGTGGTGAATCCGACGGCGCGCCGCTCTTGTCGGTGTTTGGCGGCAAGCTCACCACCTACCGCAAGCTGGCCCAGGCCGCCTGCAACAAGCTCAAGCCCTGGTTCAGCCAGATGGGAGAGGACTGGACCGCCTCCTGCCGGCTGCCCGGTGGCGAGTTCGACTGCTCGGTGCGTGAACTGGCGCGTGCCTTTGCGCTGGAATTCGACTGGCTCGACGATCGCAGCGCCCTGCGCATCGCCGAAGCCTACGGCAGCCATGCCCGGCTCTGGCTGAAGGAGGAGCGCGGCCAGCACTTTGGTGCCGGCCTGTATGAATCCGAAGTGCGTTACCTTATCGAGCGGGAGTGGGCCTGCAGCCTGGAAGACATTCTGTGGCGCCGCAGCAAGCTGGGGCTGCGCCTGTCGGAATCCGAACAGCAGCAGCTCGGTGCCTGGCTGCTCGAACACCACCACGCCCTGCCCGAAGCCTGCTGATGACCCATGGCGGGCGGCCTTTGCCGCCCGCCGTCAAACTGCAATAAACCCCTGCTATAACAATTACCTGCATCTTAGACACCATAACAACGAGACCTCTTGATGAAGCAACCTCACCGTACCCTGATAGCCCTTGGCCTCGGGGCTGCCCTGGCGCTGCCCGCACTGGCGGCCGACGAAGGCAAAATCGTGATCGCCCACCGTGGTGCCTCCGGTTACCTGCCGGAACACACCCTGGAATCCAAGGCCCTGGCCTATGGCATGGGCGCCGACTATCTGGAGCAGGACCTGGTGATGACCAAGGATGACCAGCTGGTGGTGATGCACGATCACTTCCTTGATGGCATCACGGACGTGGCCGAGCGCTTCCCCGGCCGGGCCCGCCCGGACGGACGCTACTATGTGGTGGATTTCACCCTGGACGAGGTGCGCTCCCTGCGCATGACCGAGCCGTTCCAGCTGGTGGACGGCAAGCAGGTGCCGGTCTATCCGGCGCGCTTCCCGTTGTGGAAGTCGAGCTTCAGGATCCACACCTTCCAGGAAGAGATCGAGATGATCCAGGGGCTCAACAAGAGCACCGGCAAGCACATCGGTATCTACCCGGAGATCAAGGCTCCCTGGCTGTTCCGCCACGAGGGCAAGGACATCTCCAGGGCGGTGCTCAAGGTACTGAAGGAGTACGGCTACACCAGCAAGAACGACAAGGTCTATCTGCAGTGTTTCGATGCCAACGAGCTCAAGCGCATCAACGGCGAACTGATGCCCGCCATGGGTATGGACTTGAAGTTGGTGCAGCTGATGGCCGAGACCGACTGGAACGAGACCATGGTCTACGACGCCAAGGGCAAGGCGACCCCCTATGACTACGACTGGATGTTCAAGCCGGGGGCCATGAAGACCATCGCCACCTATGCCGAGGGAATCGGTCCCTGGAAACCCATGGTGGTGACCGAGCCGGGCACTCCCGGCAAGCCGGTCTTCACCGGCATGGTGAAAGAGGCCCACGCGGCCGGTCTCAAGGTGCATCCTTATACCTTCCGTCAGGATGAGGGGCAGATCCCGGCCTATGCGAAAGACTTCACCGACCTGCTCAACATCTTCCTATACCAGGCCGATGTGGATGGGGTATTCAGCGACTTCCCCGACAAGGCGGTCGAGGCTATCAAGGCCCACGGCAAAGAATAAAAGAAGAGCAACACGGGAATGCAAGCGGGGCCAGGTGCCCCGCTTTTTTGTGCCCGGCGTCATCGCCGGGATGAGGGGCCGGATAAGGGGTCATGAGAGGGGGCAGAGAGATGATATTGAAATGGATTGGTGTAATTAAATGTTTACGATTTGATGCTGGTTTGGCCCCGCGAGTCGCTACTTTTGAGTTGTCTTACCCTGCATTATTGGTCATTTATCCATCTATCAGCGCGCAAAGACGCTAGTTTCACTTGATTGTTTGTTTTTCCTTGGTAAGGTGGGGGCGGTTGCGTAACAAAGTGCTGACTTGTGTAAATATAAGTGAACGGTCAGCGCCCTTGGCTTGAAACAGTAGAGAGAATGAGAAAATGCAAAGAGATCCCCTGAACAACATCCATATCCAGTCCGAACAAGTGATGATCACGCCTGCCCAGCTCAAGGAGAAACTGCCCATCTCCGATCGCGCGCTGGCATTCGTGCAAGGGGCCCGCAATACCATCGCCGACATCATCCACCGTCGCGATCACCGCCTGCTGGTGATCTGTGGTCCCTGCTCCATCCACGACATGGACGCTGCCAAAGAGTACGCAACCAGACTCAAAGCGCTGCATGACGCCTATCAGGACTCTCTCTACATTGTCATGCGGGTCTACTTTGAGAAGCCGCGCACCACGGTCGGCTGGAAGGGCTTTATCAACGATCCGAACCTGGACGGCACCTTTGACGTGGAGCTGGGTCTGCACCGCGCCCGCGAGCTGCTCTGCTGGCTGGCCGAGCTGGAGTTGCCCCTGGCCACCGAGGCGCTCGACCCCATCAGCCCGCAATACCTGGCGGAGCTCTTCTCCTGGTCGGCCATCGGTGCCCGCACCACCGAATCCCAGACCCACAGGGAGATGGCCTCCGGCCTCTCCATGCCGGTCGGCTTCAAGAACGGCACCGACGGCAACCTGGGCACCGCCATCAATGCGCTGCAGGCGGCCTCCAGCCCCCACGCTTTCATGGGGATCAACCAGCAGGGTCAGGTCGCGCTGCTGCAGACCCAGGGCAACCCGGATGGTCACGTGATCCTGCGTGGCGGCAAGCACCCGAACTACGACTCGGTCAATGTATCGCTGGCGGAAGAGGCGCTGGAGAAGGCGGGCCTGCTGCCCGGTCTGGTGGTGGATTGCAGCCACGGCAACTCCAGCAAGGATCACCGGCTGCAGCCCAAGGTGGCCGACAACGTCATTCACCAGATCCAGGAGGGCAACCGCTCCATCATCGGGGTGATGCTCGAATCCAACCTGTTCGAAGGCAACCAGTCCAGCGAGCAGCCCAAGTGCGAGATGCGCTACGGCGTCTCCATCACCGATGCCTGCATCGACTGGGAGACCACGGATGCGCTGCTGGCCCGCTGCCACAGCCAGCTGGCGGCACCACTTTTGGCCAGAACATCGGCATAAGCCGTGGTATCTTGTTGTAACTGATTGAACCATCGAGGTATCACTGCCCACGCAGTGATACCTTGTTGCCTCTTGAATGACAGGGCGTCGCTGCGGGCGGCGCCAGCAGGGACTGGACATGGCGGAAGAGTTGAATGCCCTCAGGGACAAGATAGATGCGGTGGACAAGCAGCTGATTGATCTGCTGGCTGCCCGTCTCGCCCTGGTGGGGGAAGTGGGGGAAGTGAAGAGCCGGCACGGCCTGCCCATCTATGCACCGGATCGGGAGGCGAGCATGCTGGCCCGCCGACGCGCCGAGGCCGAGGTACTGGGGGTGCCGGGGGACCTTATCGAGGACGTGCTGCGCCGGGTGATGCGCGAGTCCTATATTCTGGAGTCCGCCAGCGACAAGGAGCACCACTTCAAGTGCATGAAGCCTGAGCTCGGCAAGGTGGTGATCATCGGTGGCCAAGGGCAGCTTGGGCGCCTGTTCGGCAACCTGTTCAGCCTCTCGGGCTACCGGGTCGAAACCCTGGGTCATGCCGATTGGCCACGCGCCGACGAGATCCTGCACGGCGCCGGGCTGGTGATGGTGGCGGTGCCCATCGACGTCACCTGCCAGGTGATCGACCGGCTCGGCAACCTGCCGGCGGACTGCCTGCTGGTGGACGTGACCAGCGTCAAGAGTGAACCGCTTGCCCATATGCTGGCGGTACACCAGGGGCCGGTGCTGGGGCTGCACCCCATGTTCGGGCCGGACGTGGCGAGCCTCGCCAAGCAGGTGATTGTCTGCTGTCAGGGGCGCGAGCCCGCCGCCAGCCAGTGGCTGCTGGAGCAGATGACCATCTGGGGGGCGCGTTTGCAGCAGGTGGAGGCCAGGGCCCACGACGAGGCGATGACCTTCATTCAGGCGCTGCGCCACTTTGCTACCTTCGCCTACGGCTGGCATCTCTCCCGGGAGCAGGCCAACATCGACCGCCTGCTTGCCTTGAGCTCTCCCATCTACCGGCTGGAGCTGGCCATGGTGGGACGGCTGTTTGCCCAGGATCCCCATCTCTACGCCGACATCATACTGTCGTCGCCCCAGAACCTCGCGATGATCCGCCGCTACTACCAGAACTTCGGCGAGGCGCTGGGCCTGCTGGAGCGGGGAGACAGGGAGGGCTTCATCGAGGCCTTCAGCCAGGTCTCCGGCTTCTTCGGCGAGCGGGCGGAGGAGTTCCTGCGCGAGAGCCGCACCCTGCTGGCCCAGGCCAACGATCGTCGTCATCACGGCTGATGCACAAAGATATCCATACAAAAGGGGCCTGATGGCCCCTTTTTCATGTTGTTTGTGCTGCACCGATAACCACGGCAGATGAAAACACAGGTCTGGGCGTGAAATCGCCCTGTTTCATTCGGCAGGCGGTTGACGCAAGTCGGCGTCATGCCAGCCCAGCGGCAGGGTCAGCAGCTGATCGATCAGCTCCCGGCGGTCGGATTTCTCCAGATAGGCGAGGTAGAGCGGGCGGCTCAGGGATTGGCCCCCTTCCACCAGATGAAGCT
This sequence comes from Aeromonas sp. LsrichE-8G, assembly GCF_022869435.1. Lineage (NCBI taxonomy): Bacteria > Pseudomonadati > Pseudomonadota > Gammaproteobacteria > Aeromonadales > Aeromonadaceae > Aeromonas > Aeromonas sp. LsrichE-8G. Next base: position 28,422 of record NZ_JALIHH010000001.1, on the reverse strand, counting down.
GCCCCTGCTCCAGGAAGGGGCTCACCATGCGCCTTGGCAGGTAGGCGGCGCCGCCGTTGGCCAGCACGAATTGCAGGGCCATGCTGGCGGAGCTCGAATGCAGAACTGGGGTCTTCTGCAGGCTTTGCAACCGGCTCGATGGCGGTTCGAAGCTGGTGCCCCAGTCGAGATGAATGTGGGGCATCTGCATCAGGCTGTCGGCGTTTGCGGCCGGCTCCCGGCTTACCAGTTCGAACACCAGCTCGCCGATGGGGTGCAGGGCAATCTCGTCGATCTTGGTCGGCTCGGAGAGCAGGGCCAGATCGAGGGAGCGCTCCAGCAACTGGCGACAGAGGTGCTCGCGGGAGGCCGTTTCGAGGCGCACCGCGAGGCCGGGGGCCAGGGCATAGACATGGTTCAGCCAGTCGTTGAAGTCGAGCTCCCAGAAGACGGCGGGGGCACCGATGGCAAGCTGCTGGCTGAAACCGGGGGAGAGGGCCACGTCCTGCTTGGCGCGCCCCAAAGTATGCAGAATGGCGTCTGCGTAGGGCAGCAGACGCTCACCGGAGGCAGTCAGGCGGATGTTGTTGCGATGACGGGCAAACAGGCTGACCCCGAGTTGCTGCTCGAGCTGGCGGATCCGGAAGCTCACCGCCGACTGGGTCAGGTAGAGATTTTCAGCCGCCCGGCCAAAGTGCCGGGTCTTGCTGACCTCGATGAAGGTCCGAAGCAGCTCGGTATCCATTAATCGAGGGACTCGTCGCTGCCGCCACCGCCGCCTTCAAAGCTGCCACCCGCATCTTCATTGGCGCCGCCTGCGACGGTGCACAGACGGTGCACGCGCTTGGGACCAATCACCTTCAGGTATTTGAACCACACCTTGGCGTGGGGGTTGTTGCCGGCTGCGCCGGATTTGACCTGTTCGATAAAGGCACTTTCTACGTCATCGCGCGGGGCCAGGTTGCCCTGATAGAGCGCCAGCATCACGGTGCCATATTTTTCCAGACTGTCCGCTTCTGCCACGGTGAATTCGCCACTGCGACGCAGGCCACGGGGAAAATGTTTGAAGTCGTTGAAACGCTTGTCTGATTCGAAGCTCATAGTGCTCTTGTTCTGGTTAGTTTGACCTTTGCGGGCAAGTATCATCAGGCCGTCGCAGAGTGCAAAATCAATTTTCTTACTATGTTAATAAATATCTTTTATCGAACAGAGTTTGTCGCATCCCGAGGGGGCATTTTGCGGTGCGCTGCACAAAAAAGCCTGAAAAATAGTGGAGTTATGTCAGATTTTGTACAGGAAAAACCGCTCAAAAACGGGCCCGGAAGCTAAAAATAAGGCGCCGTATGGCGCCTTTTTGTCATCATGACTGAGCTGAACCCGAGTGCGCGGCACTCACTCAATCATGGCTGGCTGTGCCAGGTTGTCGGCACGCCACAGACGATAGCGCACCTCGTACTCCTGGGGCACATAGATGACGAAGGGCAGCTTGGAGTTGTAGTTCACGAAGAAGCCCTGACCGTAGATCTGGACGAAACTCTCCTTCTTCTGGCCGTCCGGGCAGGCCATCAGGGTGCTGACGGGGCCGGTGACCTGGCCCAGAGTCAGGTAGTTGTAACCCCAGCCCTTGACGCTGTGCTGTTCCAGATTGCCCGCGAAGCGGGGCAGGTTGCAGTCGACCAGCATCTTCTTGCCGACTTGCAGCTCGACCATCATGTCGGCTTCGTTCTCGACTTCCGGCAGACGGATCACGACACGTTCCTGGTTCACTTCGGCGGCGGGGAACATGCTGATATCAAATTTTTTCGGTTCGGTGGCGAAGGCATGGCCACCCAATAACAAGGCGCCCAGCAGGCTAAAACGCAACACGGTTTTCATCTGTACCTCTTGGGATTGGTTCAACGCCGCTAGACTAACCGCTCTGCCGGTTTCATGCCAGCGCTGCGGCGTGCAAAACCGCCCTGAACAGGCATCACATGACGCAATTTGATGCTTTTTTGACGGCCAGGGTCACCCTGGCGCTTCTTGCCTCGTGTCAAACAGGGGGCCGGGTGGCCCCCATGGCCAGGCTGTCACCTCACCAGCAGAATCTGTTTCGCCCAAGAGCGGGGGGCGCGTTGGGCGACGGAGCCGCTGGTGATGTCCAGGTAAGCGACGCCCTGAAGGGCCGGCACCGGGGTAGAAGACCAGAGATAGACATAGCCGTCGTTCACCTCCTTGCCATCCCCGGCCATGGCGCGGGGGAAGATGGTTTCGTTCAATGCCGGTTTGTAACAGGCGGACTCCAGAATGCTGGCGAGCTCCTTGATGGTGGGCAGGCGCCAGTCGTGATGACCACCAAAGCCATACAGGGCATGGCTCGGTTCGGTGCGGATCCGTTCCGCCGTCTGCAGTGCCTGTTGCCAGTAGAGGCGGGTGGGTTCCCCCTCGCAGCTCTGGTTGCGCCAGGTCTGGCCGAGCTGGCAGCGCATCCAGGTCAGACCGGTGCCCCTGTCAGTGACGGTGCCGTTGCCGTGATCCTGGAAACGGGCGGTGGGGCTGGTACGGGGCAGGGCGTCGTCGCAGATGGCGATGGCCAGTGCCAGGGGGCTGCACAGGGTGAGCAGCAGGGTCAGAAGATACTTGTTCATCGGGTTACCTCGGCCACCAGGCGCAGTTGCAGACCGTTGGCGTCATTGCTGTTTTGAACTGGGGTGGGATAGTCGGCACCGGCGTCCTCGCCGAGGAAGATGTGGGCGATGGCGCTCAGAGGCGCGCTCTCCAGCCGGCGGGACGGGGTCAGGGTCTGGCTCCAGTAGTAGCCGCTGAAGTCTGTGGTGGTGGTACCGACATCGGGGAAGTAGCGCACATCCAGGGTGACGAGCTGGCCATCCTGGCGGGCGAGGGATCCGTAGTGCTGCAAACTCATCAGCTCACGGGCGTGGGGCAGGCGCCAGTGGGTGATGCCGCACAGTTGCTGTGCATTGAGCCACTGACGGTACTGCTCCGTGGTGCAGATGGCCTCCCCTTCGGGGCAGGCGTAATCCCGCTCCTCCTGGGTCGGGTGATAGTCGTCGAACTCCCAGGCGAAGGTGCGGTGCAGATCCCTCGGACTGTCCGGATCCGCCAGCTTCTTCTCCCAGACGAGGCCGGTATTGAGATCCTCCACGCACTCCCACTCGTCGGCATTGTCCGCCAGGGGTTGCCCCTTGCCGTCCAGCTTGCGATAGCGCAGGGGCGCCAGGCCCAGGCTCGCCTCCTGGCCCGGGTGATCGGCAGGCTCCTGGGTGAGCAGGTAATCCACCCCGTCCGTGTAGGTGGTGACGCCACCTGCGGTCACCAACGCCCGGGGTTGCTGCTGCATCAGCACGGCGGCGAGTCTGTCCTGCTGGCTCAGGAGCTCGGGGCTGGCGGCAAAGTGCCGGGCGAGCTCGGGCAGCAGGGTGACCAGCCCCTGCCAGATCTGCAGGCGGCGTTCGCTGGCGGCAAAGGTGGGCAGGGTGGCCTCGTCATCGAAGGCGGTGAGGGCCAGCTCGGCGAGGGCGCGGTTGAAGTCGCCCAGCTGCGCCAGTGCCGCCAGATCTGGGCCGGGGTGAAGGGGCGCCAGGGCGAGCAGCACGTCCGTCAGGGCCTGAGCCGGTGGCAGCCCGTCCGAGATACGCGTCTGCAGCAGGGTGCTGAGGGGGCTGGGGGTGAGGTGCTGGTTGTCCTGGCGCGCCGCCGGGTGGGCCAGGGGCAGGGCGGCGGGATCCGCCGGAATGAACAGCAGGGGAGTGGTGAGCAGATCAGGGTGGCGCCGGGTCAGAGTGTGGGCACCGGCCTCGCCGCTGACGGCGGGCTCATTGGCTTCGCAGCCGTCGTTCTGGTTCAGGTTGATGCACAGGGTGCCCGCAGCGGGCAGGCTGACCGTCAGGCGGTAGTCCGGCGCGGTCAGGGGAGCCTCGTCCGAACCGCCGCCACAGGCGCTGAGCAGGGGGGCCAGCAGGCAGACGATCGGGGTCATTCTCATGGTCATGGTGTGTCCTTGGAGGGGCCTTGGCCCCTCTCTTCTTTATATAGGGAGAGTCAGAGGCGACGCAGACGGCGCCACAGGGCCAGCGGCAGCAGCCAGAGCAGGGAGAAGGTCCCCCCGCCACTGCTGTCCGAGGTATCGAAGCGGATGATGCCGTCATCCGGCACGGGCACGGTGTTGCCGCACTGGGCGCCGGTACGCTGACTGATGCTCCACCCGTTCAGGAAACCCTGATTTCCCGGTTTGCTGTCCACCACCTCCAGGGTCCAGCGACCGGCCAGGGGTTCTCCTTCGAAGGCGCTGAAGGGTTGCAGGGACTGCAACTCGGTGGGGAAGACCCCTTTCAGGCTCGGCAGGGGGCTGTAACCCTTGTCCCAGATCTGGACCCGGGTGCCGGCGGGGGAGCTGAGCCAGATCTCCAGCTCATCCAGCGCCTCGTGCTGCAGATCCAGGCTCAGTTGCAGCCTGTCGCTCACACGGGCATCGCTCTTCTCCAGCAGTAGGCTGGTTTCGCTCAAGCCGCGCACCTCCTCGCTCTGGGCATCGTTCAGTCGCTGTGACCGACCACTGGCCCGGCTGATGACGGGGGTGCCGATGGGCAGGGTCAGGGATTGCTGCCACTGGCGCTCGGTGGGGCTGGTACCGCTCATGGCGAGATTCACCGAGAGGCTCGCCTCGTCGCCGCAGGCGAGCGGGCTCTGGGCCAGCAGGCGCAGGGTGGTGGTCATGCTGGCACCGGCGGCCAGGGTTGCTGGTTGCCAGTTGTCAGGATCGGCCTGCAACCCGGTTGGCAGGGTGAGGGCCAGCTCGTTGAGGGTCACTTCCCCTTTGCCCGGGTTGCTGAGGGTCAGCTGCACCGACTGGCGCTGCCCCAGCGGGATGGCGCTCCCCTCGGCGAGGGCGATATAGACGGGAGCTTGCAGCAGCCCGTGCTGACGAAATGCCTGCTCAAGCAGACGGGCATAGGCTCGCGTCGGGTAGAGACGGGCGGCGGTATCCACGGTGATCCGGGCCAGTTGCGGCATGCGAATGGCCGGCCCCAGGCCGAAGTGGGATTCGATGATGACGCGATCAAACTCGTCCCTAGCCGCCTCGCCGTGCTCGGCCACCGCCGTCAGCAGGGCCTGGAACAGCGGGGTGCCCCAGAGCTGATCCCCGTTGCTGCCGTTGATGGTGCGGTGGGCGGGGTAGCGGTAGTCCGGATGGTAGCGGGCGCGCAGATCGTCGAGCTGGCGCGGGGTGCGGTCGGTGAAGCGGGCATCCCAGTTGAACACCATGGCGGGTTCGAACTGGCGACCGGCTTCGCTGCGCTGGCGATGACTGGCGGCCAGGTAGTCGCCAAAGCCCTCGCCGATGGCTCCCCAGTCACCCTCTTCCCCGAGATCCGGCAGGATGTGGTGCTGTACCCCGTGGCCGAACTCGTGCCAGATGACCATGGGATCCTCGGCATCGGGCACGCCGCTGCGACCCAGCTCCAGCCTGCGTTCGAACGGATCGTAGAGGGAGTTGTCCTGATAGCCCGCGTCCGTGTCGATGTCGAGCGCTCCGGGGATGAGATCGGTGAAGCCGAGCGCCTTGAGGTGGCGCTGGGCGAGATCCAGATGGTAGTAGGCGTTGATGTCCGCAAAGCCGCGATCGTCACGGGTCAGGCGAAAACCCTGCACGTCACTGCTGCTGTAGGGGGCCGATTCGGGGGCCATGACATCCACCACCCTGGCATGGGGGCCGCTCAGGCGATACTGCCCGGCTTGTAGGCTCACCGGCAGGGGAACCGGATCCTGGTAGGCGGCCTGTGCCAGCACCAGCGTGTCGTGCCAGACCAGGCTGGCGTCCTGCAGGCGGGTGCGGGGATCGGGGTCGAACACCCGGGCCTGAACCTGCTGATCGCCTGCGTCGGCGACATGCAGAGGGCGGGTAGTTGCCTGATCCCCGAGACGGCCAAGCTCCTGCTCCCCGTCGCAACGGGCAAACAGCTGCACCTGGCTGGCCTTGGCATTGCCTGCCTTGTGCTCGCGCACCCGCTGGCGCAGGGCAGGCACCAGGGTATCGCCGTCTCGCCAGTACCAGGCTTCGACCGGCCCCAGCGTCTCTATCTGGTTGCCGTCGGTGCGCAGGGTGGCGAGCAGGGGATCCAGGGTGTCGCTGGCATCGCAGCCGGGCGCTGTGCTCTGCAAGGGGCGCAGGTTGTGATAGAGGCGCCAGGGGCGGCCGTCCCCGTCGACACCGACGGCGGCCTGGGTGGCGGCCACCGGCAGGCCGTTCACCAGCTGGCGAAAGCTGTAATGGTGGCCGAGCAGGCTGGCCCTGTCGTAGTCGGGGGCCAGCGTCACGCCGAGGCGGCTCTCGAGCCAGGCCTGGGGCGTGATGCTCAGGGGGTGTTCATCGACAAACTGCAGCTCGGCCGCCAGCAGCGGCGATGAGATCAGGGTTGCCGCCAGCCAGAGGGCCAGGGAAGAGGGTTTCATGGTTCACTCCAGAAAAAGAGGGCAAGGGGTCAGTGGTTGACGCCCGCCAGGGTGAGCAGGAAGGCAAACTCCTGCGCCGCACGCAGCGCCGCCGTTCGGGGGGCGCCCAGGTGGCCGCCGTCGAGTTCGGTGCGCAGCAGATAGGGGCCTGTTCCCGTGCTATGGGATCGCAGGCGGGCTATCCACTTGAGGGGTTCCCAGTAGGGCACCTGACTGTCGTGCAGGCCGCCCGTCACATAGACGGGGGGATAAGGGGCCTTGTGCAGGTTGTCGTAGGGGCTCAGGCTGCGCATCGCGGCATAGTCACCCGGGATGGCCGGATTGCCCCACTCGGCGTACTCCTGCCGGGTGAGGGGCAGCTCGGGATCCTGCATGGTGCCCAGCAGGTCGACGAAGGGAACTTGCAGCACGGCCCCGGCGAAACGGGTGGGCGCCTGGTTGAGTGCCGCTGCCACCAGCAGGCCGCCGGCGCTGCCGCCCATGGCAAACAGCCGGGCGGGATCGATGGCGGGATCCCGTGCCAGGGCATCGGCCACGGCGAGAAAATCATCCACGCTGTGCTGTTTGTCCCGGCCACGACCCTCCCGGTACCAGGATTCGCCGAGCAGACCGCCCCCGCGCACATGGGCGATGGCGTAGACAAAGCCGCGATCCAGCAGGCTCAGCACCCGGGGCTGGTAGTAGGGACGCATGGGGGTGCCGTAGGCCCCATAGCCGTAGAGCAGCAGTGCCCTGGGGTGGGTAATGCCCTTGCGCCAGACCAGGGAGACAGGCACCTTGACCCCATCCTTGCCCGCGATCCAGCGTCGCTCGCTCTGATAGGGAGAAGTGTCCCTGCTCTCGGGTGTCCCCTCCCAGGCGCCGGAGGCGAGATCCAGCCAGCGCTGGTGAGGTGGCTCGGCCATCCCCTGGCGGCGAATGAGCACCTTGTCGCTGGCCGGTTCCTGGCTGCCCTGGATCCAGGCCGTGCCTGCGCCATCGGTGAGCGGCAGGCTGTGGGTCAACGCACCCTTGGCATCCAGCACATCGAGCCAATCATCCCCTTCCTTGCGGTATTGCAGCACGGTGTGCCGGGCAAAGAGGCGCCACTTCTCGAGTTCCCGGCCCTCGCCGGACCAGAGCCGTTGCCACTCTCCCTTCGCCACCAGGCTCAAGTCGGCCACCTGATAGAGGCCGAGGGCGCCGTCCCGGTTGCTCTTGAGCAGCACCCTGTCCCCCTGGGTATCCAGGTAGTATTCGAGGCCGCGCTCGCGCCCCTTGAGCAGGTCGGCCCGACCCGCGTCCAGCAGGTATTGCTCCGAGCTGTCGTGGTTGTTGCTTTGCAGCACCAGGTGGCGGCGATCCGTGGTGCGATAGAGGCCGAGCAGCCAGGCGGGATCGCGCTCCTCATACACCAGGGTCTCCTTGCCATCCTGCCAGGCCAGCAGTTGCCAGGGGCGCAGGGTCTGGCGCTCGTTGGCGAGGGTGTAGAGGGTCTTGCCATCCAGACTCCAGAGCAGATCGCCGGCGCGGTGAGGCAAAGAGGCCAGTGTCTCGCCACTCGCCAGATCCAGCAGGGTGATGCGGTAGTCCCGATCTCCCCTGCGGTCTTCGGCCAGGGCAAGCAGGTGCCCGTCCGGGTGAAGGGCCCAGGCGGCGATCTCGTAGTAACCCTCGGCGGGCTGACGGGGGGCCTGCCGCTGGCGGGAGGCGGAGCGGGCGTCGCTGCGCTGCCACAGGCTGCCGTCCGCCTCCATGCGCCATTGGCTGCCCGCCTGAGTCAGCCACTCCTTTGGCAGGGGCTCGCCCCGCTCCCTGGCCTGCCACTCGCCTTGCAGCGTTGTTTCGAGGGGCTTTTGGGCGGCGAGTTGCTCGTCGGTCCAGCGGTTCTGCTCGCGCAGCAGCGCCAGCAGCTCGGGGGCGCGGCGACTGTTGTCACGCCAGCCGCCATAGGGATCGAGGCGGGCTATCTCCCCCTTCATCAGTTGTGGACGCTCGGGGATAAGGGGCGCTGCCACCTGGGTTGCCTCAGGAAGCGGGGCGGCAGGGGCCGGGGTGGCCAGTAGGCTGGCCAGTACAAACAGGCTGTGCATCAGATCCCCACGAAGGTGTAGCGCAGGCTGGCACTCAAGGTGCGCCCGCTCTGGGTGAAGAGGGAGGCGTCGGTACCGGCTTCCAGCCCGGCCACGTCCTGATAGCGGGTGTAACGGGTGTCGAACAGGTTATCGAGCTTGAGGTTGACCTTGAGGGCATCGGTGACCAGCCAGTCCGCCGTCATGGCGAGACTGAACCAGCCTGCGCTCGTGAGGCAGGCATCCTGGCTCTTGGTCAAGCTGTTGCCGCAGGTGGGCACTCTGTCCATGGCCGCGGCGTAGTCCGCCTGCACCCCCAGGCTCCAATCATGGGTCTGGTAGCTCAGGCGAGTGTTGCCCTCCAGCGGGGTCAGAGTGCGCAGCGCCTCGCCCTGGCTGTCTTCCCCGTCGACCCAGCCGAGCTTGGTGGCCAGCTCCCACTCCTGGGTCAGCCAGTAGCTGGCGGCGATTTCCGCGCCCCAGGTCTCGGCCTTGGCCACGTTGCGGTACTGGCGCAGGATGACGCCGTCACTCAGGCGCAGCCCCACCTCGCGCCAGTCGATGAAGTTGTTGTAGCGGTTGTAGAAGAGGGCCGGCTTGATGCTCCAGTTGTCCCCCTCGCCGCTGAGCCCCCACTCAAAGCTGTGGCTGGTCTCCTCCTTCAGATCCGTGTTGGCGATGATCTGGAATGGCGGCAGGGCGAAGTAGTGGGGAATGTTGCCGTAGACCTTGTCGTAGGAGGGGGCCCGAAAGCCGTTGGCATAGCTGAGCCAGCTGCGCCACTGCTCGTTGACGCGGTAGCTGGTGGCAAGACTCGGGGAGAGATGCCAGCTGTGGTTCTCGCCCTGGTTGCCATCTTGCGGGCGCAGCCACTGGTGATCCATGCGCAGGGTGGGGGTGAACTGCCACCGGCCCAGGGTCGCCACATCGCCGAGCCAGACGCCGGCCCGGTCGGTGCGGGCACTGCTGAAGGGCTCGGACTGGCTGGGCTGGGGCACTCCCGCCTCCAGGCTCAGCTTCTCCACCGGCCGCTCGTGGCGGGTACGCTCCAGCTCGACGCCGTAGCTCAGCTTGTGGGCGATGTCGCCGGTGACGAGATCCCGGCGCACGTCCAGCTCGCTGCCGACCCTCTCTTCGGTGAAGGTGGAGAGCTCCCGCTCGCTGCGGTAGCGGGGATAGCCGCTCAGCAGGTCGTTTTGCAACAGGCTGCGCTTGTTGGCGCTGTTCTTGGAGTGGTTGCCATAGAGGCTCCAGATGAACTGATCCGCCAGCAGACTGCCGAGATCGTTCGCCTCCCAGCCAAGCTTGCCCCCCTGGGTGCGCTGGCTGCCCTGTTCGCTGTACTGGCGCACCTGCCACTTGCCGTCGGGCTGGGGCACTTCGCGCGGCCCCTGATCCCGCTTCGCATTGTCTTCGAAGTAGTCGAGCTCGAGGCGCAGCAGGTGGTGATCGCTTAGCGGGAAGCGGGAGCTGGTGGAGGCGCTGAGGCCGTCCAGATCCGCCGGGATGCGGCTCTCGTCATAGTTGGCGGTCTCGTGCCCCTGCCAGCCGGAGACCCGCAGCAGGTGCTCGCTATCCAGCAGCCGGGCGGCGCCGGTGGCGCTCAGCTTCTGCTTGTCGCTGCTGCCGTCCTGCAGCACCTTGCTGCCCAGATAGGCATCCTGCCCCTGCAGGTAGTCCTCTGGCTGCTTGGTGCTGATGACGATGGTGCCGCCGATGGCGTCCGAGCCATGGAGGGAGGAGCCGGCCCCCTTGGCGACCTCAATCTGCTTGACGTCATCGAGATCGAAGCTGAAACGGCCCACCTTGTCGTTGAGGTCGTCGGCGCCGAAGCCGTCGCTGACCCGCACCCCATCCTTGATGATCAGCACCCGGTTGCCGCCCATGCCGCGGATGATGATGTTCTGCGGCCGGCCGGCGGAGCCGGTCACCGAGACCCCGGGCTCGTTCTTGAACACGTCGGTGAGCTCGGTGGCGATCTGGCGATCCAGCTCTACCTCCGTGATGACGGTGATGGAGCCGGAGACATCGGACAGCTTCTGCTCGATGCGCTGTCCCTTGACCACTATGGTCTCGTGGGCCCTGGGTTCGGGATCTGTCCCGGCGGGATCGCTGGCGGCCAGGGCTGTACCGGACAGCAGCATGGGCCAGTAGTGAAGCAGTGTTTTCATTGTTGATAATGATTTTTATTTAAGCCTGAAGGGCGCGGATTATTGCAGATGAATCCCTTCGTATCAACGATTGATAATCATTATCATCTTTGTTTTATGATCTTGATCAGACTGCATTTTTTTGAGAGATGAATCAGTAGTTGCAGGGCATACGTTTGTGAAGGGCACTGACCGGGGGAGGGGAAGTGGAGTGTCCCGCCTGGATCTTGAGACAATAAAAAGCCCGCCGAGAAGGCGGGCTGGTTGGATGCGTGCGAGCACCTATGGGGTGCGATAGAAGCGGTTGAGCTCGTTCATCACCTGGATCATGGCCCCCATGTCCGGGGTGCCGTGCTTGATGGGGCGATAGGTGGCGCGATCCAGCAGTTCGAAGTCACCCTGCTTGTTGAACTGGGTGATGGTGTTGTCCTGATAGATGGCAAAGTCATTCTGATCGCCGGCCAGCAGCCAGTTGCGCGGGCTGTTGTCGAACAGGCTGCGCCCCGTGCTGTAGTCCCGAGGGGGGTTACGTACCCCCAGCATGCCCTTCATCAGGGTCGGCACCAGATCCAGGTGGCTGCTTGCCTGCTCCTGTGGCTGGCTCTCGACACCGGGCCAGGCGAGCACCAAAGGAACCTGCACCTGATAGGGGGAGTAGTTGCTGCCATAGCCCCAGCTGTTGCTCTGGGTTTCGTTGAACTCCTGGCCGTGATTGGAGGTGATGACGACTATGGTCTGTTCACTCAGCCCCTGCTGCTGCAGCCGGGAGAGCATCTGCTCCAGCAGTTGGTCGGTGTAGAACACCGAGTTCTTGTAGCGATTCTCCAGCTTTTGCAGGTTCTCGGGTCTATAGGCGGTGGCCGGGTTGAAGCGCGTCAGCTCGGGCTGGAAGGGGCCCTTGAGGCTGGCGGGCACCTGATAATCCCCCGGGCTCGAGAGATAGACCAGGGAGAACCAGGGCCTGTCCGCGGTGCGTGTGCCAAGCCACTGCTGCCAGTCGCCGATGAGGCGAGTGTCATCACTCTGGCGGGAGACAAACACCTGCTTGCGCAGGCCAGCGAGCAGGCTCTGCTGATATTGCTGGGCATCTTCCAGCGCACCGAACAAGCCGAACTGGTAGTCCTGGCGCAGCATCTCGTCGAACAGCACCGGCGGGCGCTTGTCGGCACGGATATCGCCATAGTAGTGGCCCGGCAGCCCGTAGAAGAGGCTGAACATCCCCATGGCGTCATCGTTGCCGCCACTCATGTGGTTGGCAAAGTTGAGGTGTTGATCCGCATAGCGCTGCAGATTGGGCATGTTGATGTTGTTGAGCATGTCGGCCCGCAGGGAGTCGACCACCACCACCAGCAGGTTCTTGTGCTCGGCCGGGGCACTCACGCTGAGGGGGCGCAGGGGGTAGAGCAGGCGATGCTCGGCGCTACCCTGGTTCTCGGCCTTCTTCTCATACTGCTCGAGATCGAGCCAGCCATGCTTGGCCAGGAAGCTTCTGGCTGTCATGGGGTAGGAGAGCGGGAAGTTGGCGCGCTGCATGGTGATGGGCTGATACAGGGTTGCATCGGCCCAGCTGTTGACGAGGTGAGTCAGCATGAAGCAGACCAGCAAGGCCAGTCCCACCTGATTGCCGTACTGGCGGCGTTTGCGCTTGTTGATCTTGCGCCACACATAGGCCGACAGCAGCAGTTGCAGCAGGAAGATGGTGGGCACGGCGACGAAGATGATGCTCCAGATCGAGCCCTCTTCGGTCTGGGCCTGATCCAGCAGCAGTTGCCACACCTGGCCATTCAAGTGGAACTTGAACAGCTGGAACACCTGGGTGTCGATGAGCAGCAGCACCTGCGCCAGGGTGGCGATGATGGCCGAGATGAAGCGCAGTGGCTTCTCTCTGGGCAGCACGAAGCTCAAGGGGAAGATGGTCAGCAGATAGGTGACGAAGCTCAGGAACGAGAAATGACCTATCCAGCTGATGATGAGATAGGTGACCCCGAGCGTGGTCGATGGCCAGCTGATGGAACCCAGATAGCGGGTCGCGATCAGCATGGCCAGGAGGATGTTGAAGAAGGAGAACCAATGCCCCCAGGTGATCAGGCGAGAAACGTTATCACGATAGGGGTTGCCGGTTTCGACCATAATGATCCATCTGCTTGAAAAACATCAAAGAATGCGAAGAAACTCAGTGAGCATCGTGGCGATGATCCACCGAGGCGGTGAGCGCCTGGATGTACTTCTCGGTGATCGCCTGACGCTGGGCCGGGGCCATACCGTTGATGATGTTGGTGGTCAGGTTGCCAAGCACCATGAGACTGAGATCCACCGGCGCCTTGTGTTTCTCCAGGGCGGTGATCAGGTCGTTCATCAGGGCGTCAAACTGCTCGTTATTGTACTTTGATACGATGGGCATAATCTTGGGTTCATCTCGGTTCAAAGCGCCTTATAATACTTCACCCTTTCGGCTAACACTATGGCTTTGTGACATGAGTCTCGATATCGACAAGATCATTCTTCACTCCCTGCGCGCCGGCAATGACGGTCAGCCGCACGCCGATACCCGCAGTCAGACTCTGCCTGCCGACGAGGCGGTACAAGGGCTGATGGCAGAACTGCATCGCATCTACAACGGCAAGGGTGGCAAGGGCTTCGGCTTCTTTGCCGACCCGGAAGCCGACGTCGCCGAGCTGGCAGAAGGTGAAGAGGCTCCCAGACAGCCGTCACCGGCCTTTCGCATCGCCCTCGAACAGCTGCTTGGCGAGCAGACCGAATTCGTCCCCTTCTCTATTACCCTGACCCAGATGCTGGTCAAACAGTTGGTGGAGCACGCCTTGGACGAGCAGGGCGTGTTGCTGATTGCCAAATACAACTATGTCGGGGTCGATTACCTGATGATCGCCCTGCTGGAGGGCAAGGAGAGCGTCACCGTCAGCGAGGCGCTGGACCTGCGTCACATTCATTATCTGGATATCGGCAAACTCAACCTGGTGGCCCGCATCGATCTGACCGAGTGGAAAACCCAGGGGGATTCGCGTCGTTATATCACCTTCAGCAAGGGGCGGGTCGGCCGCAAGCTGGGGGACTTTTTCATGGACTTGCTGGGTGCCCGCGAGGGCATGGATGCCAAGGTGCAAAATAAAGGCTTGCTGCAGGCGGTGGACGATTACTGCGACAGCCGTCAGCTCGAACCCGCCGAGCGCAATGATTACAAGAAACAGGTCTTCAAATATTGCACCGAACAGGCCAGCGCCGGTGAAGAGATCGAGATCAAGGAGCTCTCGGCGGAGCTCTCCGCAAAAGAAGCGGGAGGTGGCGACCTCGATTTTTACAGCTTCATCGGTCAGGAATATGAGCTGGAGGAACGCTTCCCGGCGGACAGATCCACCCTGCGTGGCCTGACCAAGTTCGTCGGTTCCGGCGGCGGCCTGACCTTGAGCTTCGAGCAGAAGCTGTTGAACAGTCGGGTGTTTTACGATCCCCAGACCGACACGCTGACCATCCGTGGTGTGCCGCCCAACCTCAAGGATCAGCTGCTGCGCCAGTCATAATGTGATCTACTCGCCATTTCTGGCAAAAAGGCATCGGAGTCCGCTCCGATGCCTTTTTATTTAAGGGGGAGATGAACTTGGAATCCGGCTTGGTACTTTTGTTAACACATTAAACCAAATAATGGAGATGAAAGGGTTTTCATTGAGGTGAAACCCCTTTCATTGGTGTAAATTTATTTCTTTTTGGTAATTAGTTTTCTGTGCAAGGCCAAAAATATGGCGATAAATCCCGATAAGTCGCTGAAATAAGAAAATGTTTTCATAACTTTCTGGAAGAAAATACGTAATTGCATTTCAAAAATGCGAGGCGTGTCATGTGAGGCATTGACTGCTTGGGATAATATGCATCTGCACACAATGCTCTTACAGCGCGGAACTAATACAAGGAAAGGCTCATGAAAAAGAAATTGCTGTCATCCCTGATCGGTCTGGCTACCCTGGGCGTGGCCTGCTCTGCCACTGCTGCCATTGATGAAGGTCAGCTGACCATCTGGATCAACGGTGACAAGGGCTACAACGGCCTGGCCGAAGTCGGCAAGAAGTTTGAAGCCGAAACCGGCATCAAGGTAACCGTCGCCCACCCGGATCAGGTTGAAGTCAAATTCCAGCAAGCCGCCGCCACCGGCAACGGCCCTGACATCTTCTTCTGGGCTCACGACCGTTACGGTGAGTGGGTCAAGTCCGGTCTGCTGGTTCCCGTGACCCCGAATGCCGCCACCAAGGCTAAGTTCGAGCAATTCGCCTGGGATGCCATGACCGTCGATGGCAAGACCTATGGCTACCCGGTCGCGGTAGAAGCGGTCAGCCTGATTTACAACAAGGATCTGTTGCCCAACCCGCCGAAAACCTTCGAAGAGATCGCCAAGATCGACGAAGACCTGAAGAAAAATGGCAAGCGCGCCATCATGTGGGCCTATGACACCCCCTACTTCAGCTACCCCCTGGTGGCTGCCAACGGTGGTTATGCCTTCAAGAAGACCGCCACCGGCTATGACGTCAAAGACACCGGCGTGAACAACGCAGGTGCCAAGGCCGGCGTCGGCTACATCTCCGAGATGATCAAATCCGGTCACCTGGAGAAGGGCATCGACTACGGTGTGATGGACGCCAAGTTCAACAAGGGCGAAGTGGCCATGATGATCAACGGTCCCTGGGCCTGGAGCAACCTGGACAAGAGCGGCATCAAGTATGGCGTAGCCCAGCTGCCGACCCTGAAAGGCAAGCCGGCCAAGGCCTTCGTTGGCGTACTGGGTGCCACCATCAACGCCGCCAGCCCGAACAAGGATCTGGCTATCGAGTTCCTCGAGAACTACCTGCTGACCGATGCCGGTCTGGCGCCGATGAACGCCGACAAGCCGCTGGGTGCCGTGGCTCTGAAGTCCTTCCAGAAGACCCTGGAAGCCGACCCCAACATCAAGGCCACCATGCTGAACGCCCAGAACGGCGAACCGATGCCGTCCGTGCCCGAGATGAGCCGTTTCTGGTCCTCCTTCGAAACCGCCCTCAAGAACGTCACCTCTGGCCGTCAGGGTGTTGACGAAGCCCTGGATACCGCTGCCAAGCGTATAGTCCAGTAAGCATGCACTACCCGGGAGGCCTTCGGGCCTCCCACTCTCTCAATCTCTCTTGGCGCAATAAAGGTTAATTGGCATGGAAGTAGTACCTTCTATCGAATCCTATGCCGGTCCGAAGAAAGACAAGTACGTCTGGCTGAAATGGACCATGGCGGCACTGATCGCAGTGCTTAATGGTTATGCGGCCGTGATGATGTATGCCAGCGGCGAGTGGGTGTTTGCCCTGCTCGATCTGGTGGTCGTCTCCGTCGGTCTCTATGTCTTCATGAACAAGAAGACCTATGCCCACCGTTATATTTTCCCCGGTGTGGCAGGCATGGTTGTTTTTATCATCTTCCCTCTTGCCTACACGATCGGCATCGCCTTCACCAACTATTCGGGATCCAACTTGCTCTCCCTTGAGCAGGCACGGGATTACCATCTGAAAAAAACCTACAAGGTGACCGGCGGTGAATTCGATTTCACCCTCCTGGGTGGTGAGAACAATCAGTTTCAGCTGTTGCTGAAACAGGACGACCAATCCTTTATCAGTCAACCCCTTACCTTGCTAAACAACAAGGCGCGTACCCTGGCCGTCCGTGAAGGACGGGTCCGTGACGAGCCCCAGGTTGTTCAGTTGCAGCCTCTGGACGGGGCCATGGTCGGCGAGGCGGCACCCATTCGTGCCATCGTTGATCACCGCACCCACCTGAGTGCCCTGGATGTGGTACTGCCGGAAGGCGATATCCATCTGACCCTGAGCAGCCTGCGCAAGTTCGCCGCCCAGAAACAGCTCTATACCCAGCTGGTCGACGGCGCCGTGCTCAAGTCCGGCGTCATGATCAAGGACAGCAACCTGCTGCGTGACAACCAGAGCGGCGAGCTGATGCTGCCCAACGGTGACACCGGCTTCTACCAGTACATCGATGCGGAAGGTCACTTCGTCGGCAAGGGCATTGCCCCCGGTTTCGTGGTGAGCGTGGGTTGGAAAAACTTCATGCGCATCGTGACGGACCCGGGTATCCAGAGTCCCTTCATGCAGATCTTCGTCTGGACCGTGATCTTCTCCGCCTGTTCGGTGGCGTTCACCCTGGCGATCGGCATGGTGCTGGCGTGTCTGGTGCAGTGGGAGCAGCTCAGGGGGCGTGGTTTCTACCGGGTCATGCTGATCCTGCCCTATGCGATACCGGCGTTCATCTCCATCCTGGTGTTCAAGGGCTTGTTCAACCAGAACTTCGGTGAAATCAACCTGTTCCTGGAAGCGGCCTTCGGCATCAAGCCGGACTGGTACACCAATCCCTTCCTGGCCAAGGTGATGATCCTCATCGTCAACACCTGGCTCGGTTACCCCTACATGATGATCCTCTGCATGGGCCTGCTCAAGGCCATTCCGGAAGATCTCTACGAGGCGTCCGCCATGGACGGGGCGGGGCCGGTACAGAACTTCTTCAAGATCACCGTACCGCTCTTGATGAAGCCGCTGACACCGCTGTTGATTGCATCCTTTGCCTTCAACTTCAACAACTTCGTACTTATCCAGTTGTTGACGAACGGGGCGCCGGACATCATCGGGGCCACCACGCCGGCCGGGACCACCGACTTGCTGGTGAGCTACACCTACCGGATCGCGTTCCAGGGCTCGGGTGGTCAGGACTACGGTCTGGCCAGTGCCATCGCCACCGCCATCTTCCTCATCGTGGGTGCGCTGGCCTTGCTCAACCTGAAATTGTCCAAAGCCGACAAGCAACTGTAAGGAGGCTTCAACATGGCAATCGTACAACCCAAATCAGTCAAATACCGGGTGTGGGCAACCCACCTGGTGATGTGGGGCTTCCTGGCACTGATCATCTTCCCGCTGATCATGGTCATCGCCATCTCGTTCCGTAACGGCAACTTCTCGGTAGGGGAGATCATCCCCACCAATCCGACCCTGGATCACTGGAAGCTGGCGCTCGGCATGTCCATCACCAACGCCGATGGCAGCATCACGCCGCCGCCGTTCCCGGTGCTGACCTGGCTGTGGAACTCCATCAAGGTGGCGGGCATCACCGCCCTGATGATAGTGGTGCTCTCCACCACCTGTGCCTACGCCTTCGCCCGTCTGCGGTTCCGTGGCAAGTCCACCATCCTGCAGGGCATGCTGATCTTCCAGATGTTCCCGGCGGTGCTGGCACTGGTGGCCATCTACGCGCTCTTCAACAAGATCGGTGACTACATCCCCTGGCTGGGTCTCAACACCCACGGCGGCCTGATCCTGGCCTACATGGGGGGCATTGCCCTGCACGTCTGGACCATCAAGGGCTACTTCGAGACCATCGACTCTTCCCTGGAGGAGGCGGCGGCCATCGATGGCGCTACTCCGTGGCAGGCGTTCCGCCTGATCCTGCTGCCCCTGTCGGTGCCCATTCTGGCGGTGGTGTTCATCCTGGCCTTCATCGGCTCCATCACCGAGGTGCCCATGGCCTCCATCCTGTTGCAGGATGTGAACAATCTGACCCTGGCGGTCGGGGCTCAGCAGTACCTCTATCCGCAGAACTACCTGTGGGGTGACTTCGCCGCAGCCGCCGTGCTGTCAGGCTTCCCCATCACGGTCGTCTTCCTGCTCGCCCAGCGCTGGCTGGTGGGTGGTCTGACCGCAGGCGGCGTGAAAGGTTAACGGTTCATGGCCGGGGGAGCTGGCTCCCCCCGTCATCACGATTTGCAAAGATTCAAGAGCGGAGCTCGACATGGCTGAAGTAGTACTCAACAACGTTCGCAAAAATTACGACCCGGCTGTCCACAAGGACACCCTGCGCAGCATCAACCTGGACATCAAGGAAGGGGAGTTCATCGTCTTCGTCGGCCCGTCCGGCTGCGGCAAGTCCACCCTGCTTCGGATGATCGCGGGTCTGGAAGACATCACCAGCGGCGAGCTGACCATCGGCGGGCGCTACATGAACGACGTGCCGCCGGTGGAGCGCAACGTCGGCATGGTGTTCCAGTCCTACGCCCTCTACCCGCACATGAACATCTACGAGAACATGGCTTTTGGCCTCAAGCTCAAGAAGATGGACAAGGAGAACATCCACAAGCGGGTGATGCGCGCCGCCGAGATCCTGGGTCTCGAGCCGCTGCTGGACCGCAAGCCCAAGGCCCTTTCTGGCGGTCAGCGTCAGCGGGTGGCCATCGGCCGCTCCATCGTGCAGCAGCCGCAGGTGTTCCTGTTTGACGAACCGCTGTCGAACCTCGACGCCGCCTTGCGGGTCAAGATGCGCATCGAGATCGCCAAGCTGCACAAGGAGCTCAACTCTACCATCATCTACGTGACCCACGACCAGGTGGAGGCCATGACGCTGGCCAACCGCATCGTGGTGCTGAGCCCGCTCAAGGGCGAGGCGGCCACCAACCTGGAGCAGTTCGGCACCCCCCTCGAGCTCTACCACAACCCGGACAACAAGTTCGTGGCAGGCTTCATCGGCTCCCCCAAGATGAACTTCCTGGCGGGCGAGCTGGTGGAGATCGGCGAGCAGGAGTGCGTGGTCAAGCTCACCTCCGGCGATACCGTGCGTGCCCGGGTGGATGCCCGTCGCGGCGCGGTGGGCGACAAGGTGGAGCTGGGCATTCGCCCCGAGCACCTGGTGCCGCTGGGTCATGCCCATGCCGACAGCCGCGTGAGCGGCGTGGTGCAGGTAGCCGAACACCTGGGGGCAGAATCCTTCGTCTACATGGACGTGGATGGTCACGACTTCACCGTCAAGGCGAGCTCCGACATCGACGTGGCCACCGGCCAGGAGTACAGCGTCGGCATCCCGGCCGAAGCCTGCTACCTGTTCGATGCCAAAGAGCAGGCGTTCCCGCGCACGGCCAAATATATCCGCGCCTGAGAGGGCGAGAGGGCCAGGTTTTCCTTTCTATACGTTCAATGCCTTTTGCCGGTCGCAAGACCGGCTTTTTATTGCCCGTCATCCGAAGCCCGGGTTCCGGCCAGCGGGGGCGGCTGGCCGGAACCCGTCACTGCCCGTGCTTGTCTGACTCGAGGGCGGCGGTGACGTCCGGCACGAAGTGCTGGCTGGTGAGCGGCGGGCGCTCATACCCTTCGGTCTTGATGGGAGGCAGGGTGATGGGCTCGTAGTGGATCGCCTCGTAGGGCACCTTGCCAAGGAGGTGGGAGATGCAGTTGAGGCGGGCGCGGCGCTTGTCGTCGGCGTCCACCACGAACCAGGGGCAATCCTCGGTATCCGTGTAGGTGAACATGTCATCCTTGGCGCGGGAGTATTCCACCCAGCGGGAGCGGGATTGCAGATCCATGGGGCTGAATTTCCAGCGCTTGATGGGAGTATTGATGCGCTCCTTGAAGCGTTTCTCCTGCTCTTCGTCGCTGACCGAGAACCAGTATTTGATGAGGGTGATGCCGGAGCGGATCAACATCCGCTCGAATTCGGGGCAGGCGCGCAGGAATTCGCGATACTCGTCATCGCTGCAAAAGCCCATCACCCGTTCGACCCCGGCCCGGTTGTACCAGGAGCGGTCAAACAGCACCATCTCGCCCGCCGAGGGCAGGTGCGCCACGTAGCGCTGGAAGTACCACTGGGTGCGCTCCCGATCCGAGGGGGCGGGCAGGGCGGTGACCCGGCAGACCCGGGGGTTGAGGGGCTCGGTGATCGCCTTGATGACGCCCCCCTTGCCCGCGGCGTCGCGCCCCTCGAACAGCACCACCACTTTGAGCCCCTCCTGCTTGACCCACTCCTGCAACTTGACCAGCTCCTCCTGCAGGTGGGCGAGGTGATGTTCGTAGGTCTTCTTGTCCAGACGGGGGCGTTTCTTGCTCTTTTCCTTGGCCATCATCCTCTCCTTGGTGACTCCTCGTTGTGAGTCTCTCCAGCTTGCACCAGGCGGACACCCCTGCCAAGGGTGGCGTGTTACACTGCCGCCTCATCAGCCGTTGGCAACAGAAAAACAGGAAAGCCAGTTTCATCGCCGCTGGCAACAGGAGAAAACATGAAGCAGTTTATGGAGATAGCGGGCCGCCGCATGGCCTATCTGGACGAGGGGCAGGGGCCGGCACTGCTCTTTGGCCACAGCTACCTGTGGGACAGTGCCATGTGGGCACCGCAAATCGAGGCCCTTAAGGAGCATTATCGCTGCATCGTGCCCGAGCTTTGGGGTCACGGGGATTCCGATGTGCTGCCCGAGGGGCCCTGCACCCTGGCGACCCTGGCCCGGGATCACCTGGCGCTGCTCGATGCCCTCGGCATCGACGAGTGCGTGCTGGTGGGGCTCTCCATCGGTGGCATGTGGGGCGTGGAGCTGGCGCGCATGGCGCCTGCTCGCCTCAAGGGCCTGGTGCTGATGGACAGCTTCGTCGGCCTTGAACCCCAGATCACCTGCGAGCGCTATCTCGGCATGCTGGCGATGATCGAGCAGGTCGGCGCCGTGCCTGCGCCCATCGCCGATCAGGTGGCTCCGCTCTTCTTCGCCCATCAACCGGACGCGGCCCTGATGGCCGGTTTCAAGGCACGGCTGGCCCAATGGCCCGCCGACAAGGTGGCGAGCCTGGTGGCGGTGGGGCGCAGCTTCGTGACCCGGGAGGATCGCATCGACTGGCTCGAAGAGATGAGGCTGCCCGCACTGGTGATGACGGGGTGCGAGGACAAGGCTCGCCCTGTGCTGGAGGGGTATCTGATGGCCGAGGTGCTGGGGTGCCCGTTCAGGGAGATCCCGGGGGCCGGTCACATCTCGACCCTGGAGAACCCCGCGTTCATCAACCGGGCGCTCGCCGAATTTCTCGCCGAAGTGGCAGGGTGACGCTGCGCCGGATAGCCGTAAAAAAGGAGCCATGGGCTCCTTTTTTGTTGCCCAGTCCGGATGGGGCTACCAGATGTAGCCCACCCCGAAGCCTGCATAGAGTTCTCCCTGATGCTGGACGATGGGGCTGTCCGCGATGTCGTCGTCGTAGCGCTCGTAGTTGATGCCAAAGCCGCCAATCCAGTTGGCGCTGAAGCGATAGCTGCCGATGAGGGAGACCATGGGGGAGAGGGTGGTGCCCGTGTTCCACGCCGGCCTGTCCGCCCTCGCTTCGTCTTGCGAGACACCGCCGAAGTAGTAGTTGGCGAGGTTGTGGCTGCGCAGCATGATGCCGGCTCCCGGCATCAGCAGCAGGGGGCCGCGGATGATGGGGAAGTTGGCCCACAGCATCAGCTCCTGACCGTTGCTGGTGCCGGTCACATCCGTGGTGGCCCGCACGCTCCAGAGGGCGTAGGGAGTGATGAGATCGGCCCCGAACCCCGCTTCGAACTGCCCCTTGCGCTTCTCCAGGCCATGGAGGAAGGGGTCGTCGTCCGGGTCCAGGTTGCCAAAGCGCATCCGGCCGAAGGCATAGGTCGAGAGGTTGCCATTGCGGCTCAGGTAGTAGCGGGCCCTATCCCCCAGATACATCAGGTTGTCACCAAAATAGAGGGCTCCCGGGATGGGCATCAGGGTGTCGTCCTGGTGCTGGTAACGTGCCTGACCGCCGATGACGGCCCCGCCCAGCACCAACCCCTTGGGAATGGGGCTGTCAGGGCTGTCGCTGGAGAAGGCGCTGAGGGCCCCGATATCGAGGTCTGCCCGGACGGGAGAACAGAACAGCAGTGCCAGAAAGGCACCCAGAGAGGCATGGCGCAGGGCAGGGAGTGGGGGCATGACAGATCCTTGTCGGTGGGTGGGCAGTGGGAACGAATCAGACCGGCGTAGCAAGTCAAACGGATGTCGGTTTTCAATTAAACCCGACAAGGCAAGCATGAGCCAGCGTCACGGAGGTGCTGCTGGTGGCTGGTATCTGGAAGGGGCGAGACCCGGCCTCGCCCCTTGCCAGGGTCAGGGGGCGGGGCGGGGGAGATCTTCCCGCTTGGGCCAGGCGTTGAGCACCGCTTTGACCAGTGTGGCGAGGGGAATGGCGAAGAAGACGCCCCAAAAGCCCCACAGACCGCCAAACACCAGCACGGCGATGATGATGGCCACCGGGTGCAGGTTGACCGCCTCGGAGAAGAGCAGGGGGACCAGCAGGTTGCCGTCGAGGGCCTGGATCACGAAATAGGCCACCATCAGCCAGGCGAAGTCGGGGGTCAGCCCCCACTGGAACAGGGCCACCATGGCCACCGGCACGGTCACCGCGGCGGCACCGATATAGGGGATGAGCACGGAGAAGCCCACCGCGACCGCCAGCAGGGCGGAGTAGCGCAATCCCATCAGGGCGAAGGGCACATAGGTGGCGATGCCGACGATGACGATCTCGATCACCTTGCCGCGGATGTAGTTGATGATCTGGTCGTTCATCTCCACCCAGACCCGGTTCACCAGGGTGCGGTTGCGGGGCAGGAAGCGGCGCAGGCCGCCCATCAGCACCTGTTTGTCCTTGAGCATGAAGAAGACCATCAGGGGTACCAGGATGGCGTAGATGAGGATGGCCACCACGTTGATGAGGGAGCTCAAAGAGGCGCTCACCAGTTGTTCGCCGCCGGTCAGGATGCGCTGGCGAATGTTGTCGATGATGGTTTCCACCAGGCTGACGTCGATGATCTCGGGGTATTTTTCCGGCAGGGTGCGCACATAGTCCTGGGCATGGGCCAGCATGGCGGGGGCCTCCTTGGCCAGGTTGACCCCCTGGCTCACCAGCGTCGGGATGAGGCCCAGCAGCATCAGGGTCGTCACCGTGATGAACAACAGCAGGACCAGGCTGGTAGCGACGGTGCGAGAGAGGCCGCCCCGTTGCAGGCGACTCACCGGCCACTCCAGCAGATAGGCCATCACCAGGGCCACCAGCAGCGGTGCCAGCAGATCCCCAAACAGCCAGAGCACGGCAAAGCAGAAGACCAGCAGCAGGAAGAGGGTGACGGCATCGGGGTCGGAAAAACGGGTCTGATACCAGCGCTTCAATACATCTAACATCGAGGCTTCCTTGAATGGCGGCTCACGCGGTGGGTGGCATGGGCTCGGGGGTGAGCAGGGCGTCCCGGGGGGGACGGGCAACGACGAGCAGCAGGGAGAGGCGGGTAGCTGACTCTTCCCGGGTCTGGACATGATGACCCTGACGGTGCAGATAGGCGGGAATATCCTGCCGGGAGCCTGCATCCCCGAGCTGGATGCACACGGATTGACCGGGCCGGGCCTGGCGCAACCAGAGCTTGAGCCGGATGAGGGGCTCGGGACAACGCCAGGGGGTCAGGTCGAGCTGTTCCATGAGAACTCCATCGCGTGCGTGGCGGTCATTATGGCCGTGATGAGAGGATGAAACAACGCTTGTGGGCCTTGAATGGCAAGGGTATTCTGCCGATGCCCGCTGGGGTCTGATTGGAGATAGAGATAACGTGGCACGTTTTTCCCCCCTGATAGCATCGCTTCCCCTGTTGGTCACCCTGATGGGGGCGACCTTCCACGCCCAGGGGAGCAACCAGTTGCCCGACATCGGTACCGCCGGGGTCGCCGCACTGCCCATCGAGCAGGAGGTGCGCTACGGCAACGCCTTCATGCGTTTTGCCCGGGCGGGCCTGCCCATCATCGATGACCCCGTGCTCAACGAATACATCGACGATCTGGGCCAGCGGCTGCTGACCAATGCCGACGGGGTGCGCTTCCCGTTCACCTTCTTCCTCATCAACGATCCCAGCATCAACGCGGCGGCCTTCCTCGGTGGCCGGGTCAAGGTGCACACCGGCCTCTTCCTTTACGCCGAGAGCGAGAGCGAGCTGGCCTCGGTACTGGCCCACGAAATCACCCACGTGACCCAGCGTCACATCGCTCGTTACATGGAGGCACAGGCGAGCAGCTCCGCCATGACCCTGGCCGGCCTGGTGGGCTCCATTGCACTCGCGGTGATCAACCCCACCGCCGGCATCGCGGCCTTGCAGACCACGCTTGGCTTGTCGATGCAGTCGGCCATCAACTACACCCGGGACAACGAATACGAGGCGGATCGCATCGGCATGAAGACGCTGTATGACGCCGGATTCGATCCCATGGGCATGGCCAACTTCTTCCAGAAGCTGGCGGCGGAGTACCGCTATGCCAGCAAGCCGCCGGAGATGCTGCTGACTCACCCCCTGCCGGAGACCCGGATCAGCGAAGCCCGTGCCCGGGCCGGGAGCTATGGCGCGCGCGCCCTGCCGCCGAGCCTGGACTTCTGGCTGGCCAAGGTGCGCATCCAGGTGCGCTATGGCACCGAGACGCCCCAGGCGCTGCTCACCTACTTCGACAGCCGCCTGCAGAAGGGGGATTACCCCCTCAAGGATGCCGCCATCTATGGCAAGGCGCTGGCCCTGTTGCAGCTCAAGCGCACCGACGAGGCCGACACCCTGATGCAGGAGCTGGCGACCCGTCACCCGGAGGATCTCTTCGTGGTGGATGCCCTGACCGACATCGATCTCGCCAAGGGGCGCAGCGCCCAGGCCATCGCCAGACTGGAGCGCTTCCGCACCCGGATGCCGGACAACGAGGTGGTGGTGGTGAACCTCGGCAACGCCTATCTGGAGGGGGGCAACTACAAGAAGTCCATCGCCATCCTGGACCCTTATGCCCGGGAGCACGACGAGAACAGCCTGGCCTGGAGCCTGCTGTCGGACGCCTACCGCAAGGCGGGCAGAATGACGGACCTGCACATGGCACGGGCGGAGACCCTTTCCCTGCGCGGGGACTACCAGGCGGCCATCGACGAACTGATCGTGGCGCGGGGCACCACCAGTGACAAGCTGACCCTGGCCCGCATCGAGGCGCGTATCACCCAGCTGGAGCGGGCCAAGAAGGATCTGGACAGCCTCAAGGGCTGAGTCCGGAGCGGGTTGATGGCAGGCGGGGTGCTCCTTTGGGGGCATCCCGCCTTGTTTTGCAGGCTAAAATAGGGCCTTTCATCGGTTTCAACGCATCTTGATGATGAAGAAATGAGAGTGATGGATGGCTCTGCTATGGGGCGCTCGCCAGGCGGCGTTTTATCTCGGCGAGCTTCTGTTCGTCCAGCTCTCCCACCAGGGTCTCCAGCAGCGTTCCCCTGGCATCAAGCAGATAGCTGGTGGGCAGCGCCCCGGGCCTTGGGAACGGGAGGCGGGCGTCGTCATCCGGGATCATCAGGGGAACCCTGATGGCGTGGCGCTGTGCCAGCTCGGTCAGTTCGGCGGGGTAGGCGGGGTCATAGTTGATGGCGATCACCCGGATCTGGCCTTCCTGGTGCAATGTTGCCAGCAAGGGCATCTCCCGCAGGCAGGGGGCGCACCAGGGGGCGAAGTAGTTGACCAGCAGCGGTTTGCCACCGAGATCCGCGAGGCTGACCTTCTTTCCCGCGCCGTCGGTGAAGTCGGGTGCCGGGCTGCAGGCCCCCAGCAGGGTTGCCACAATCAGCCAACAGATCCGTTTCATTTCCATAGCCTTCCCGCTTACCCTGACCATCCGTTTCCCCTACAATAGCGCCATTTCTTGTCCCATCTTGCGATTAATCAGGGAGTTATCATGAGCGAGACCCAAATCTACCACAATCCGCGCTGCTCCAAGAGCCGTGAAACCCTGGCCTTGCTGGAACAGCACGGGGTCGCCCCCGAGGTGGTGCTCTATCTGGAGCAGGCCCCGAGTGAGGCACAGATCCGCACCCTCCTGAGTCAGCTTGGCTTCACGGATCCCCGACAGCTGATGCGCACCAAGGAAGAGCTCTACAAGGAGCTGGGGCTCGGCGAGGTGAGCGGCGATGATCTCATTCGTGCCATGCACCAGCACCCCAAGCTCATCGAGCGCCCCATTGTCATCAAGAACGGGCAGGCCCGCATAGGTCGTCCGCCCGAGCAGGTGCTGGAGATCCTCAAGTGAGCACCCGCTTCGCTCGCCTGCTGACCCTGGCCGGTTTTTTCGGCCTGCTGGCCTGGGTGCTGCTCTGGCACCTCTGGCTCTCGCCCCACCCGGATCTCGCCCCCTGGCTGTTGCCGGTGATCTGGACGGTGCCGCTGCTCTTCCCCCTCAAGGGCATAGTGCAGGGCAATCCCTACACCCACGCCTGGGGCAATTTCGTGCTGATGCCCTACTTCCTGCACGCCCTGACCCTGATCACCACGGATGAGGGGGAGCGGTGGCTGGCGGTGGTGGAGCTGGTGCTCACCACCCTGGCGTTTGTGGGCACCATCTATTATGCCCGCCTGCGTGGCCGCGAGCTGGGGCTGAGTATCCGCAAGAAGGAAGGCTGAGCCCCTCCCTGTCCGCCTGCTGGCGGGCAGGGTATGTGTCTGAAACCGACGCAAGCCAGCGAATGGCATCTGGCGGTATCGCCCCGAAGTGGCTTGCTTATCTTTTTGATTAATTTATGGATATTGATCGCTGATTGGCAGGGCAGCACCTCTGTTGATAGATCTGTCACCTGGTTTGCCAGCCTCAGTCAGCCCCTGTTATGCAAAAAGGGGTATGCTTGTGTTTTCAACAGACTCGAGTGATCCATATGACAATCCTGCGTTCCCCCCTGTTGCATAAGACCCTGCTGGCCCTGACCGTCTCCCTCTCCGTCAGTTCCCTCGCCGATGCCTGTACCCGCGCCGTCTATCAGGGGGAGGGAGCGCTGGTGGTGACCGGTCGTACCATGGACTGGCGCAGCGCCATGCCGACCAATCTCTGGGCGCTGCCCCGTGGCATCGCGCGGGAAGGGGAGGCCGGTGCGCACTCCATGACGTGGACGTCGCGCTACGGCTCCGTGGTGGCGGCAGGCTTCGATGCGGGCACCGCCGACGGCATGAACGAGAAGGGGCTGGTGGCCAACCTCCTCTATCTGACCGAGTCCGAGTATGTGACCCCGAGCGACAAGGATCCGCGCAAGACTCTCTCCATCTCGCTCTGGGCCCAGTACGCGCTGGACAACTTCGCCACCGTGGCCGATTCGGTCGCCGCCCTGTCGAAGGACGAGTTCTATGTGGTGACCACCCTGACCCCGGATGGCAAGCCGGGCCAGCTGCACCTCTCCCTCTCCGATGCGAGCGGCGATTCCGCCATCTTCCAGTACGTGGGGGGCAAGCTGCAGAGCTACCACGACCGCAGCTATCAGGTGATGACCAACTCGCCGACCTTTGACAAGCAACTGGCCCTCAACGACTACTGGGAGGAGATTGGCGGTCTCACCATGCTGCCCGGCACCAACCGCTCGGCGGACCGTTTTGCCCGCGCCTCCTTCTACATCAAGACCCTGCCAAAGACCGACCAGGCCAACGAGGCAGTGGCCGGGGTGATGAGCGTGATGCGCAACGTCTCGGTACCCTTGACATCCTCCCCCACCTTAGCGCTTCGCGTCACAGGAGGGGGATTCCCATTACTGGGTGATAGCTGCTCGCGCAGTACCGGGTTCCTGCTTCATCGGGCGGCCTGATTGCACCGCGCCTCCACAGGCTAAAACGGCGTGTCCCGCCGCTAAAATATTGCGAGCGCCATTCACATCGGCGTTCGCCTCATAACCACACGCAGCGCATTTAAACTGGCTTTGCGTCTGGCGGTTATCCTTCGCAGTATGCCCACAACAGGCGCACTGCTGGCTGGTGTAGGCCGGGTTTATCGCCAACACCTGACCACCTCGCCATGCCTGCTTGTATTCGAGCTGGCGGCGCAGCTCAAACCAGCCCTGATCTAATATCGAACGATTCAGCCCTGATTTTGCCCGGACGTTGCGCCCCGGCTGGCTGGTCGTGCCCGCTGCTGATTTTGACATGCTGGCAACCTTCAAATCCTCAATGAC